>JABMMH010000212.1 GCA_013205645.1 Polaromonas sp.
CTGGTGTATTCGAGCTCGGTCACCGGCAGCGGGTTGGCGGCTTTGAGTGTGGCAAAAAACGAGGCGATCGCTCCCGCTTTCCTTCTCCTCCTTTTCTTCTTATTCGGGCTGCGTGACGGTTTTTAAGCTACACGGCGTTAACATCTGTCTCTTCTGTGAATTTCATTCCCCCAAGCGAAAACCGTTGAGAGAGCTCCATGCCGCTGCCATTTGCCGACCGCCTGAACAATGTCGAAACCTCTGCCATCCGGGAGCTTTTCAAGCTGCTCGGAAAGCCCGGCATCATCAGTTTTGCTGGCGGCTTTCCGGACAGCGCCATGTTTGACGTTGAGGGGATTCGGGAGGCCGTCAATCTGGCACTGACGGAGGAAGCCGGTGGCGCTTTGCAGTACGGCGCAACCGAGGGCTACAACCCGCTACGCGAACAACTTGCCGCTTTCATGGCCGCGAAAGGTGTTGCGGTGGAGCCCGACGGCCTGATCGTCACCACCGGCAGTCAGCAAGGTCTGGACTTGCTGGGCAAAACCATGATCAACCCGGGCGACAAAGTGATTGTCGAAGGCCCGACTTTTCTGGCCACCATCCAGTGCTTTCGGCTTTACGGCGCGGACATCATCAGCGCGCCGATTGACGCGCATGGCGTGCAAACCGACGCCCTCGAACAACTCATCGCCGAGCACAAACCCAAGTTTGTCTACCTGATCCCGACCTTTGGCAACCCGAGCGGGGCCTTGCTTAATTTGGAGCGCCGCAAAAAAGTCTTGGCGCTGGCCGTCAAGTACCAAACGCTGGTGGTTGAAGACGACCCCTACGGCGATTTGTATTTTCATGACGCACCGCCACCCAGCTTGTTGGCACTCAGCCGCGATGTCCCCGGCAGCCGCGAGTGGTTAGCGTATTGCGGCAGCATGAGCAAGGTCTTGAGCCCGGGCCTTCGGGTCGGCTGGATGATTGCGCCTGCCGAGCTGTTGGCCAAAGCCACCATGTGCAAGCAGTTCAGTGACGCCCACACCAGCACCTTCGCTCAAGCCACGGCGGCGCAGTACCTCAAAGCCGGCCGCATGCCGGCCACCTTGGCGCGGGTGCGCGCGGTCTACGCCGAGCGTGCCGCCGCCATGGGGGCAGGCTTGAAGCGTGAACTGGGCGACGCCATTGCCTTCACGCAGCCCGAGGGTGGTTTGTTCTTTTGGGCCAGTCTCACCGGCGCGAATGGCAAAACGAAAGACGCTGCTGAGTTCGCCAAAAAAGCCATAGCGCAAGGCGTTGCGTTTGTGCCAGGTGCGCCGTTTTATGCGGCTGACCCAGACATGTCAACACTCCGCTTCAGCTTCGCCACCGCCGATGTGGCGAAGATTGAAGAGGGCATCAGCCGGCTTGGCAAGGCTTGCTGAACAACGCCTTCAGCAAGCGCGCAACGATCACCAAGCGTTGCGCAGCTCCCGCAGCTTCTTAAAGACTGTCTTGGCATCCGGCTCTGCTGGCAAGTCGGGAAAGCTTTCACGCAGCTGAGCAATGACGCTAGCGTTGCTCAGGCGCATGAAGGCGTTGAACTCTTTTTCTTGTTTCAGCGTGGTCACGACGGACGTTGCCGGGTCGTGGCTGGCGACCGTTGGCAAGAGTGCTGCGGCGGCAGTGTTGCCAGGCTCACGGGCCAGCGTGAACTTCAGGTTGCTCTCGATGTAATCGTGGCCGGGGAAGATCCGGGTGTTGTCTGGCAGGCGCATCAACTGCTCGGTGAAGCTGCTGTATAGCGCCTCGACATCGCCGCCGTTGTGGACGTTGCCGGCACCGGCGTTGAACAAGGTGTCACCTGAAAAAAGTGCCGGTTGCTCAGCGTGTGCGCACAGGCAAATGTGGCAATAAGTGTGGCCCGGCGTGTCCAGACATTCCAGCTCAATGTGCTTGCCGACCTTGATGACGTCACCGGCTTGCACGCCACGGTCCATGCCCGGAATCTTGCCGGCAGCCTTGTGGTGCGCAATCACTTTGGCGCCGGTGGCGGCCACCACTTCAGCGTTGCCGCCGATGTGGTCGTGGTGCTCGTGCGTGTTCAAAATTTGAGTGATGTTCCAACCCTTGGCCTTGGCCGTGGCCAAGCATTTTTCGTGGTCCAGCGGATCAATCGCCAAGGCTTCTCCGGTGTCGGGGCAGGCGATCAGGTAATTGAAATTGCGCAGGCTGTTGCCCGTCCAGATGCGTTCAACAATCATGTGTGGCCTTGTGTGGTGTGGTTCATGGTTTCATTTTAGGAGCGCTCCGCATCGCCCGCGCTGAGCAAGGCTGTTCAAGGCCGCACAAGACTGTGGCCGCTTGCTGCAAAATGTGCAGTCACAGATTGTTCCCTCCAATTTTTCCAGACCCTATGAGAAGCAAGCTCGCCAGCAGTGGCCTCGTCTACTCGACCGACACAGGTCGCACCTGTCCGGATTGCCGCCAAGCGGTGGCCCAGTGCGTTTGCAAAAGCGGCAAGCCTAGGCCAGCCACCGATGGCGTGGTGCGCATTTCCCGCTCAGCCAAAGGCCGTGGCGGCAAAACCGTCACCTTGATTCAGGGTGTGCCCTTGGATGATGCTGCTTTGACTCAACTCGGCAAGCAACTCAAAGCTGCTTGCGGCTCGGGCGGCACGGTCAAAGACGGCGTGATTGAAGTGCAGGGCGACCACCGCGAACTGGTGCAGCGCCAGCTGGTGGACAAGGGCTACACCGTGAAGTTGTCTGGCGGTTGAATCGAGAGTCAGCGCAAATGAACCCCGAAGACCTTGAACTGCTGGTGACCCTTCAAATGCCTTTTGGCAAGTACAAGGGCCGATTGATGGCTGATTTGCCGGGTAATTACTTGGTCTGGTTTTCCCGTGAAGGCTTTCCCAAAGGCGACATTGGCCGGCTGTTGGCGCTCATGCTGGAGATCGACCACAACGGTTTGGGGCCGCTGCTGGACCCGCTGCGCAAGCGGCATCCAGCTGGTCGCGGTTGAAGCGGTGGCGATGTGACACACTGGCGCCTAGTTAGTTTTTTTGATCACATCCATGACACCACCGAATCTCACCCTGCGCATCGGCTCTGGCGCAGGCTACGCCGGCGACCGGATTTTGCCAGCACTCGAACTGGCCGAAAAAGGCCAACTCGATTACCTCGTTTTTGAATGCCTCGCCGAGCGCACGATTGCGCTGGCCCAGCTTGAACGCAGCCATCAGCCAGACCGCGGTTTTGACCCGTTACTGACAAAGCGCATGCAGGCGGTGCTCGGCCCGTGCGTGCAACAAGGCGTGCGCATCATCACCAACATGGGCGCGGCCAATCCGCTGCAAGCCGGTCATGAAGTGCTGCGGGTGGCGCGTGAACTCGGCCTGCCGCAGGTCAAAGTGGCGGTGGTCTTGGGCGACGACGTGCTGGAAGTCTTAACCACTCGTGGCATGGACTTGCCGTTGATGGAGTCACCACACACGCTGGCCTCTCTCAAAGA
>JABMMH010000213.1 GCA_013205645.1 Polaromonas sp.
CTGACGCGGTGTTGAATGGTAGGGCGTGAGTGACTTGAACACTCGACCAAAGGATTATGAGTCCTCTGCTCTAACCAACTGAGCTAACGCCCCGAACCAGCGGAGATTGTAAGGGGCTACGGGTCGGTTTAAGTCCAGCTCTCCAACTGCCAGCGAAAGTGGTCTTCACGGCCTGTCCAGCTGCCCCGTCTGCCTGCGATTCTGAATTCACCGTTTGTTTCCCTGGCCACCCAGCGACCGATTTCAGGGGCGAGCCAAAGGGTCTCGCGCCTGAGCGTGTCAAGCCGGGTGATGTCGGGGTGGTTCAGTCGAATGAGCTTTTCAATGCGGACTGTCTCAAAGGTTCCACTGGGAAGCACCAGCTTTTCCCAACCCGCGACGGTCGTTCTGGCGTTGATCCAGTATCGAAAAGATGAACGACCAGACAGGTAGCGTGTGTCATTGGCTTGGCTTGTCCCTACGGCGAAATTGTCCAGCCACAAAGGCAGGGGTGTTTCATAGGTTTGCAATGAATCCCAATAAGGGTCTTGTGTGACTTGGCCCCACACTGGCTGAAACTCATCACCCAAATCCAGGTTGTCTTGTGAACGCCTGCTGATGCGGATGCCGCCCGCCATGTCAACAACTTGTTCCTTGACGGTGTCAAGCCGCTGGCTGTTGTAAAAGTTGAATTTTTGGTAGGTCCAGCTTTGACCCAGCGCTGGCGCTCGAAGTGCGCCAACAGAGGCGCCACTGCTCAATTGAGAGGTTTGCAGTGGCTGCAGGTATTGAATCGCGCAGCCCGTGGGGAGCGCCAATAAGGCCAGCAGCGATCTGCGTTTGAAAATGTCCATGCACACCCTAGATTGACAGCTTACACCGATAGACCGCTTAGCTGTCCCAGTCGCCACCGCCCACGTCTGCGCTGCCGCCATCATCCCAAGAACTTGTGTCGTTGACGCCAAAGTTCTGGCCGCCCATGCTGTTGTCGGCAATCGGTTCGTAGCTGTTGGTATTGTTATTGGCCAACCGGGACGATGTGTCGTGATTGCCTTCGTTGTTGCCCATCAGGCTTTTGCCGATGGCTTGCGCCGCCATCATGCCCGCGCCGACGGCCAAACCCGTGGCCAACCCACCGGCAAGGTTGCTGCCCAGACCGCTGGCCGGCGGCTGACTGTAGACAGGCGCGGGTGCCGCGCCGCCCATGCCGAAGGTTTGTGGACCGCTCAAACCGTTGTTAGTACTTGCCGGGCCAGCCGCAGGGGATTGGCCGCCAAATGACTGACCCGCTGGCTGCGCATGGAACTCAACAGCCGCGTCTTTGCGGCGAAACATGAAGTAACCCAGAATCAGCACCCCACCGGTCAACAACAAAGGCAAGCCCCAAGAGAAAGTCGAGGCGGATGCGCCCGGCCCTGCAGAACCAGTGAACTGGCTAGCCGGTGAATGACTGACTGTCTGCGGGACAGGCCGAGCAGCAATTTTGGCCCGCAAGCTCTGAATCGCTTCAGGCTTGGCAAAGGGCAAGCCGGGTGCCAGCTTTTCTGCGGTGGCCAACATGTCGCCGGCGCGGCTGTTCAGGCCTTGCCGGGCAAACAGTTCAGCCTGTACAAAGTGCGCCTTGGCGCTGTTCGGGTGGGCCACCAAGACTTGCTGAATCATGGTCTGCGCCTGGTCTATTTTTCCGGATTGAGCTGCCTCGTAGACCTGCACCAGGGTCGGCTCAGACTGGGCGAAAGCCAGGCCAAAGCCCAGCATGGCGGCAATGGCAAGCCATTTGCCAAAGCGTTGAGTAAGAACACTGAACATGACATGACCTTTGAAGTTTTGAAGGACGAACAGTTGCGAGATGGAGGCATCTAAAGCCGATACAAGACCCGCTGAGATCAAATATTATTTGCTGTGGCTCAGCGCCGTGCTCACCAGCTTGGATGTGATGTCGACGATTTGAATCATTTTTTCGTAAGGCATGCGCATCGGGCCGATCACACCCAGTGTGCCGACGACTTGACCGTCGACCTCATAAGGGGCGGTCACCACAGACAGCTCCTGATAAGGGATGATCTGGCTCTCACCGCCAATGTAAATACGCACGCCTTCGGCGCGGCTGGAAACGTCCAGCAGGCGCATCAGCTGGGCTTTTTGCTCGAACAAATCAAACAGTTTTCGCAGGCTGCTCATGTCGCCTGAAAAGTCGCTAACGGCCAACAGGTTGCGCTCCCCCGAGACCACCACTTCTTCGCTGGACTCGATCGCTTCTGCGCTGACCTTGACGGCGGCCTGCATCAGGCTGGCAATTTCGCCACGCAGTGCTTCGACCTCATTTTTAAGCCGCTCGCGCACGACTTCCATGGCCATACCGGCGTAGTGCGAATTCAAAAAATTGGCAGCTTCGATCAGCTGGCTCTGCGAAAAATCGGTTTCCGTGAAGATCACGCGGTTTTGCACATCGCCGTCAGGTGAGACGATGATCACCAAAACCCGCCGGTCTGAGAGCCGGAGAAATTCAATGTGCCGAAACACCGAGGTCCGCTTGGGCGCCATCACCACGCCGACAAACTGCGACAGGTTCGACAGCATGTGCGCGGCATTGGTCAAGACTTTTTGCGGCTGGTCAGGCGCCAACTGATGACCGCCCAACAAGCCAGAGCCAAGCGGTCCCGGCTGCAGCGTGAGCATGGCGTCGACAAACAACCGATAACCTCTGGCCGTTGGCACCCGTCCAGAAGAGGTGTGCGGGCTGATGATCAAGCCCTGCTCCTCTAAATCACTCATGACATTGCGGATGGTGGCGGGCGAGAGCTCCAGCCCCGACGCCTTGGACAGCGTGCGCGAGCCTACCGGCTGGCCGTCGGCAATATAGCGCTCAACCAGCGCCTTCAGCAATAACTTCGCACGATCATCAAGCATGCTGGCGATTCTACGGAGCCAAGCGGCCCGGTTGTGATGTAATTTAAAAATGAAGTCAAAATTCCGCCACGTCGCCCTGATTGGCAAGTACCACGCCCAAGGCTCGCGGTCGGCACTGGAAGGCATCGCGCAATATTTAGGCGCGCAGGGTTGCGAGGTGGCGATTGAAGAAGACACCGCCAGCAATGCCGGAATCACCACCTACCCGATCCTCAATGTCGCGCAAATTGGCGCGCAATGCGACCTCGGCTTGGTGGTTGGCGGTGACGGCACCATGCTCGGGATTGGCCGACTGCTGGCGCAGTTTGGCGTGCCGCTGGTCGGCATCAACCAAGGGCGGCTGGGTTTCATCACCGACCTCGCTTTTGAAGAGTACCAAACCGCACTGGCGCCCATTTTGCAGGGCCATTACGACGAAGATCCGCGCTGGATGATGCAGGCCAAAGTCATGCGCGACGGTCACTGCGTTTTCGATGCCACCGCCATGAACGACGTCGTGGTGAACCGTGGCGCCTCGGCCGGCATGGTCGAATTACGGGTTGAAGTCGATGGCCGCTTTGTGGCCAACCAGCGCGCTGACGGTTTGATCATTGCGTCACCCACCGGCTCCACGGCTTACTCTTTGTCGGCGGGCGGGCCCTTGCTGCACCCGTCGATTGGCGGCTGGATTTTGGTGCCTATTGCACCGCACAATTTGTCGAATCGCCCCATCGTGCTGTCAGACCAGGGCGAGGTAGCCGTCGAAATTGTGGCCGGCCGCGACGCCAGCGCCAACTTCGACATGCAAACCCTGACCAGTTTGCTGCATGGCGACCGCATCATCGTGCGGCGCTCTGAACACCAAGTGCGCTTTTTGCACCCGGTCGGCTGGAGCTACTTTGACACCTTGCGCAAAAAACTGCACTGGAATGAAGGCCTCGCCTGATCCATGAGTCTCAAACGCATTTACCTCCGGGACTTTGTCATCGTTCGCGAATTGGAGCTTGAACTCGCCAACGGTTTCACCGTGCTCACCGGCGAAACAGGCGCCGGCAAGTCGATCTTGATTGACGCCTTACAACTGGCACTGGGCGCCCGCGCAGACGCCGCCGTGGTGCGCGAAGGCGCAGAGCGCTGCGAGATCAGCGCCGCTTTCAGCTGCACTGCGCCGCTGCTGGCGTGGCTAGAAGACAAAGGCCTGCCGATTGAAGACGACTTGCTGCTGCGGCGCACGATTGATGTGCAGGGCAAGAGCCGCGCATGGATCAATGGCAGCCCGGCCACCGCCACGCAACTCAAAGACATCGCCGAGCAGCTGGTCGACATCCACGGCCAACACGCTTGGCAAAGTCTGACCCGGCCTGAATCGGTGCGCGGCTTGCTAGATGCCTACGCGGGCGTAACGCTGAACAAGCTGAGTCCTTGTTGGCAAGCATGGCGCGCCGCTCAAAAAACACTGGCCGACGCCCGCAGCGCACAAGACAGCCTGCAGCGGGAACAAGAACGGCTGGCCTGGCAGATTGGCGAACTCGACAAACTGGCGCCGGGTACCGACGAATGGGACGAGCTCAACACGCTGCACAGCCGACTGTCGAATGCACAGTCTTTGCGAGACGCTGTTGAAACGGCGCTGAATGCACTGCAAAATGTCGACGACAGCGCCAGCAGCCAGTTGGGTCGCGCCATTTCGGCACTGCAATCACAAGCGCACATTGAGCCGCAATTCACCAGCCCACTGGAAGTGCTGCACAGCGCCTTGGCACAAGCCGAAGACGCCGTGCATTCCTTGACTGGCTACGCCCGTCACTCCGAACTCGAACCGCAGCGCCTGAACGAGTTGGACGAACGACTCGCCAGTTGGGTCAGCTTGGCGCGCCGCTACAAACGCCCGCCTGCCGAGTTGCCCGAGCTGCTGGCCAGCTGGCGGCAAGAACTGCAAAAACTGGACGCCGCCACCAACTTAGCAGCGCTGGAGCGCGCGGTCAGCAGCGCACAAACAGCCTATCTGGCGGAAGCGAAAATCATCTCCGCCGCGCGCACCAAAGCGGCACCGGCGCTGGGCAAGGCGATCACCGCCGCCATGCAAGGTTTGGGCATGCAGGGCGGCCAATTTCAAGTCACGCTCGGCAAGCTGGATCAAGCCGCAGCGCACGGACTGGAGCAAGCCGAATTTTTAGTCGCCGGCCACAGCGGCAGCACGCCACGGCCGGTTGGCAAAGTGGCTTCTGGCGGTGAGTTGTCGCGCATCGCGCTGGCCATTGCGGTCACCACCAGCCAACTTGGTCAGGCAGAAACGCTGATTTTTGACGAGGTGGACTCAGGCGTCGGCGGTGCGGTGGCCGAAACGGTTGGCAGGCTCATGCGGCAACTCGGCAAAGACCGCCAAGTCATGGCTGTGACCCACCTGCCGCAAGTCGCCTCGTGTGCCGACCACCACTTGGTGGTGGCCAAACGCAGCGACAAAACTGGCACCGCCAGCACCGTGAGCGCTGTCGAAAGCGAACAGCGGGTCGCTGAAATCGCCCGCATGCTGGGCGGCGAAAAACTCTCAGGTACAACATTGGCGCACGCCAAAGAAATGCTAGGCCAATGACGACTGACATGGAAATGGTGCTGATCACCGGCATGTCCGGGTCCGGCAAATCCGTCGCACTGAACGCGCTTGAAGACGCTGGCTACTATTGCGTCGACAACCTACCGCCCGAGTTACTCAATAGCTTTGTGGCGCTTGAGCTGAAGCACAGCGCGAGCCGCGTGGCGATCGCCATGGACGTGCGCAGCGCCGCCTCGCTGCCGCAAGTGCCGCAGCAACTGCGGGCGCTGCGCGCGCAAGGGATTGCCGTCAAATCTATTTTTCTGGATGCCAGCACCGACACGCTGGTGCGCCGGTTTTCAGAGACACGGCGCATGCACCCGCTGTCGCGCGTGGGCGTTGCAGACCAGCACCGCGCGCTGGTCGAGGCGATAGAACTAGAACGTGAATTGCTCGGTGACATGCGTGAACAAGCATTGGTGCTCGACACCAGCATCATCCGTTCGTCGCAGTTGCAGGCTTATGTCAAAACGCTGATTTCTGCGCCGGCAGACCGCCTCACACTGGTGTTTGAATCTTTTGCCTTCAAGCGCGGCGTGCCACTGGACGCGGACTTTGTCTTTGACGTTCGGATGCTGCCGAACCCGCATTACGAAACCGAGTTGCGTGACCTCACCGGCCGCGATCAACCGGTGGCCGACTACCTTGTCTCGCACGCTGAAGTGA
>JABMMH010000214.1 GCA_013205645.1 Polaromonas sp.
CGCAAGATGCACCACAGCTCTTCGCGGGTGAAGGCGTCAAGGGCGCCAAAGGGCTCGTCCAGCAGCAGCATTTTGGGTTCATGGATCAGGGCGCGGCAAATGCTCACGCGTTGCTGCATGCCGCCCGAAAGTTGCCATGGGAACTTGTCTTCGTAGCCGGCGAGGCCGACTTTTTGCAGCAGCTTGCGTGCTCGCTCTTCGTATTCTTTGCGCTTGGCTTTGAAGTTGCAGCGAAAAGGCTCGACGATTTCCAGCGGCAGCAATACGTTGTCGACCGTGGTGCGCCAAGGCAGCAGCGACGGCGCTTGAAACGCCATGCCAGAAATTTTCAGCGGGCCGGTGACCGGCGCGCCGTCAATCATGATGCGCCCTTTGGACGGCATCTTCAGGCCGGTCGTCAGCTTCATGAAGGTCGATTTTCCGCAGCCTGACGGCCCGACGATGGCGATGAATTCGCCTTGTCGGACTTGCAGGTCAATGGCTTCTACCGCGAAGTTTTGCTGCGCCAGCAACTCGTCGTTGTAAGCCAGCCAGACGTCCTGAAAATCGACAAAGCTGGCCGGTGGGGTGGATGAAGTCAAGATGAAACGCCCGCTTTCAGCGCTTGGCGGGCAGCACGTTCAGCTCAGCGGCGCTGGGCAGCATGCTGCCGTTCCAGACGGCGTCTGGGTTGACGCGGGTTTTGGTGCCAAAGGCGTCAGACACTTGCGACGCCATCAGCGACAGACGCGGCCCTTTGAGCTGGCCAAAACCTTCCGCGCGAGCGTCAGGGCTGTTGATGACGGTGTCAATCGCGAGTTGCAGGCGACGCGTTTCAAGTGCAACGTTGATGATGCCGTCGCGGGCTTTGACGTCGTTGATGGCGGCGGCCGGATTGGCCATCACGTCTTTGGCGCCTTTGGTGAAGGCTTGTAAAAAGGCTTTGATGGCGGCTGGGTTCTCTTTAATCAACTTGGGCGTCGCGATGATGACGTTGCCATAGAGCTTCACGCCGTTCTCGGCATACGGCAGGATGGCCACGTCTTCAGCTTTGACGCCGCGCGCCTCCAAGTTGAGCAGCGAGGTGAAGGTAAAGCCGGTGATGGCGTCCACATCGCCACGGACCAACATGGTTTCACGCAGTGGCGGGTCCATCGTGACCCATTGCACGCTGCTGACGTTGTTGGCTTTCGCAAAAATCGGGAAAGCCCGGCGGCCTGCGTCAAACACCGGTGCACCGAGTTTCTTGCCATTTAAATCAGCCGGTGTTTTGATGCCGGTTTTTTTCAGTGACATGACCGAGGCGGGCGTGTTGTTGTAGACGACCATCACGGCGACGGGTTTGTTCGGCGCGTCGGGGTTGTTGGCGTGAAATTCCATCAGGGAGGCCAGATCCGCAAAACCCATGTCGTACGTGCCCGAGGCCACACGGGTCACGGCGCCGCCGGAGCCGTTGCCTGCATCGACTGTCACGTCGAGCTGATTGGCTTTGAAATAGCCTTTGGCGACCGGCGTCAAAAAGAAGGCGGCCGGGCCTTCAAAGCGCCAGTCGAGCTGGAACTTGATAGGGGTGTTCTGGGCTTGGACTGCACCGAACGTCAGGACAGCGGCCAGGGCCGCAGCGGTTTTCAGGAAAGTACGTGTTTTCATGGTGTTTCCAAAGTGAAAATTGATGACTTGCAGACGAGCAATATGCATGCCAATTCACATTGCGGACAGATTTTCGAAGCAAAGTGTATACACCTCGTCCATGCAAAGTTATCCGCAGAAACCCCGATGACCGGCTGAATCAGCCCCAGAAAGAGCGCGGCATTGGCGGTGCCCGATCGGCCCTTAGGGCGTTCATCAGCAGGCAGTAATTGCCCGCGAGCCGCACAAAAATGAAAGCCAGCACCAGTGGCGACAGGGGTCCCACAATCCAGCTGTAAACATTGAAAAAATCCATCACCAGGCCGGTGAAGCCGACCGTGCACAACACCAGCGAAATACGCGAAAAATGCCAGCCCCGAACGTAGCTGAAGTAATAGACGGTCGTGACAAATACAATGAAGAGACCGCGGTATTGAAGGTAAGGACGCAGGTCACGCAACTCAGGTGGGATATTCAATTCGCGGCTGGTTTGCTCAGGAAATAGCAGCAGTTTGACTGTGAACAAAAGGACCAGCAAGAGCAAAAATCGATTGCGCAGCTTGAAGCCCGTGTCAGCCCCTTTGAGCAGCCTTCGTTCTTGCGGCGTCAGCAATTGCGCCATTTCTGCATCAGTGATCAGTGGTTTCGGCATGGCTTGATCGGCGGGTGGGCTGAGGCGCATCAATGCAGATCTTTCGGCAAGGTGGGCGCTAACCAGCGGCTGATAAAAAACTGCACTGCGCCAGAGGGTTTGTCAGCGGGGGCCAAGTCCGTCACGGCGCCAGCCAGTTTGCGGACGTCTTTGGCGGCTTGGCTGGCCGGGGCAAACGTCAGCAGCGGCTGCAAGTGCTTATGGGCATCTTGAATCAGGGCATCCATTTCAAGCGAGCCAGCATAGTGAATCGTACGACCCAAAAATTGCGCACAGACCCGATTGATTCTTTGGAATAGCGCTTCACCTGCCAGCTGATTTTTGATGGCGTTGGGGATCAGGTAAATCTCGTCCATCAGCTCGTCTTCCAGCAGCACCTTGATGGTTCCGTAGGCGTCGGCAATGGAAGAAGGGTCGTTGCGCATGACGATAAAACGCCGATGGCAAGCGGCCATCAAGGTCATCACCGCCGGTGAAATACCGGCCGCCATGTCGACAATCAAATAGTCAAGCTCCTCTTGCAAGTCACTGAAGGCTTGGACCAACTGGCCGACTTGCACCGCCGTTAAACCTGCCAAGGCTTGGTTGCCGGAGGCGCCTGAAATCAAGCGTAAATTTTGCGGAGTGGTGACGACGATGTCGGCTAGCGTTTTTTCACCGCTCAACACGTGGCTGATATTGAAAGGGCAGCGCGTGCCCAGCAAAATAGGCGCGTTGGCCAAGCCCAAGTCGGCGTCGAACAACATGACGCGAAAGCCTTTTTCTTGCAACGCCAGCGCCAGATTGACAGACACTGTCGTCTTGCCAGCACCCCCTTTGCCGCTGGCGATGCCGATCGTCTCTGTGTATTTTCGTAAATTCAAGGGGTCAAACCGTTGCAGTTTTGGGCGGTAGTCCGTGGAATGTAGTCACTCCATGAAAAAGCTTAGTCAATGTTAATTTTTAGGGTTAATTTTTGAGTCTAATTCGTGACCAAAAATAAAAATTTATCCGAATATAACCGACGAGCACGGTCTAAATAAGCGACACCTTGCCCAAGTAAAAGCGGGTTAAAACACCCAGTAATGCAGAAATATCAACTCAGCAAATCGTGCAAGCTTCTGGCTATTACTTTGGTGGCGCGGCGCAGGTCGTCCAGGGCCAGCCGTTCGTCAGCCCGCTTGGCGTGCGACTCCAACACGGTGCGCGGTCCGGCGCCGTACAGTACGCCCGGAATACCGGCTTCGCCGAAGATGCGCACGTCGGTGTAGAGCGGGGTGCCGCAAGCCGGAATGGGCTCGTTGAAGACAGCGCTGGCGTGGCGTTGCAAGGCCTCGGCCAGCGGCTTGTGACCCGGTAGCGGCTTCAATGCCTTTGACAGCAGGATGCGCCGCACGTCGACATGAATGCCTTCGTCCGTTCGGCCTTGGTTGAAGTCCACCACCGCGGCG
>JABMMH010000215.1 GCA_013205645.1 Polaromonas sp.
CGCGCAGGATCTGCTTGATCTCGTAAAAGCGGGTGGTCGGGCTGCCGGCTCTGACGCGAATCCAGTCTGGTTTTTTGAGGACTTCAGCGCGCTCGACCTTGACCGGAATACGCGAGAGTTTGGCCGCCGCTTTTTGCTTGGCCAGCGGGTTGTAGTCTTGTTGACTTTGGGCTTCGCGGACAACTGGGTTGCCGTTTTCAAGTGTGCTCATAGGGTTCTCGTCTTGGAGAGACATCAGGGGGAAAGATACGTGACAAGCTTGTGGCCCAACACGTCGGCCGCTTCCTGCCAGCTCACCGATACCCCAATTGTAGAAAGATCCGTGGTCTGCAGCCCAACGTAGCCGCAGGGGTTGATACGGGAATAGGGTTCAAGGTCCATCGCCACATTCAGGGCGACGCCATGGTAGGTGCAATGCCGACTCACCTTGATGCCCAGCGCGGCGATCTTGCCGAGGCCGCGAAACGGGTCGGCCGGGTGCAGCGGGCCGCTCAGCGCGGCGTGCGATGTCGGGTCATCGAGCCGCACATAAATGCCGGGCGAGCCGCTCACGCGGTGACCGGTCACGCCAAAGTGGGTCAGCGTTTTGAGGACGGCTTCTTCAATGCGGTAAACGTATTCTTTGACATAGTAACCGGCGCGTTTGAGGTCGATCAGCGGGTACGCCACGACTTGGCCTGGACCATGGAAAGTCACTTGGCCACCACGGTTGCTTTGCACCACCGGGATGTTGCCGGGGTTCAATACATGATCAGCCTTGCCAGCCAGCCCCTGGGTGTAAACCGCCGGATGCTCGCAAATCCACAGCGCATCAGATGTCAGCGGGTCACGCCTCTCGGTGAATTGTTGCATAGCCTCAAAAGTGGCGAGGTAGTCCACCAGACCCAGCTGGCGGGGCCCGATACAGGCCAAGGGAGTAGCCGTCACAGGCGGCATCTCAGCGGGCCATACTCACAGCACGACCTTGACCATCGGGTGGGTTGACAAGGTGCGGTACAACTCGTCAAGTTGTTCACGGCTGGTGACGGTGACGGTGACGGTGATGCCTAGGTATTTGCCGCCTTTGCTTTCCCGCAGTTCAATCGTGCTGGCGTCAAAGGCCGGATCGAACTCGTGCGCGATCATGGTGATGGCTTGCACCAAGCCGTCGACCTTGAGGCCCATCACTTTGATGGGAAAAAGTGACGGGTATTCGATCAGCGATACGGGCTGTGCCGCTGGAACGGACGGGGTCGTAGGGCCGTTCATAGTGTCGGTTCTGCCTTGGCGCGCTGGTAGCCCGCGTACAGCTTGGCATAAACGGGGCCGGGTTGGCCGCTGCCAACAGCCAAGCCGTCGAGCCGGGTGATGGGCAAGATCTCCTTGGTGGCCGACGACAGCAGCAATTCGTCGGCAGCGAAGACTTCTGCGCGGCTGATGCGGCGCAGCTCAAAACCAAGACCGGCCGCGCGGCAGAGTTCTTCTATCAAACCATAGCGAATGCCTTCGAGCACCAGATGGTCTTTGGGTGTGCCGAACACGCAACCATCCTTGACGACCCAAACGTTCGAGGCAGCGGCTTCACTGAGATCGCCGTTGCGGAACATCACGGTTTCCATCGCACCGACATCGGCACTGATTTGCCGAGAGAACACCGCGCCCAGCAAGCTGGTGCTTTTGATGTGCGCTTTTTCCCAGCGGAAGTCTTCAGCGCTGACGCAAGCCACGCCTGCTGCCCGTTGTGCCGCAGGCACTGGTTTCATGAGGTTGGTCATGACAAAAATAGTCGGCGCCACACCGCTGGTCATGACGTGGTCGCGCAGCGCAACGCCGCGGCTGACTTGGATGTAAATTAGCTGGTCTGGCGGCGTTTCAGTGCCGGCTTCACGGGTGAAGTCGGCCACCAGTTGTTGCGTGATCTCGCGCCATTCGGCGTGGCTCAAGGGATTGCTGATGCGCAACTCGGCCAAACTGCGATCCAGCCGCGCCAAGTGCTGCGCGAAGCGAAAGGGCTCGCCCGCATAGACCGGTACGACTTCATAGACACCGTCGCCAAAAATGAAGCCGCGATCCATCACGCTGATTTTGGCATCGCGCAGCGCCGTGTAAGCGCCGTTGAGATAACACAGAGTGGTGGGCAGGTCTGCGCCTTGATCGGCAGGTGATTTCAATGTAGTGGAGGTACTCATGTGTTGAATTGTCCTGCAAAGTTAGCGCATGGGCCGAGTGTCTTTTTCTGCGCTTTTGAGGTGTTCAGCGGCGCCGGCGCTTGAACCAGACGCGTGCGCGCCAAGCTAGCTTCACCACGAGGTAGGTCAGCGCCGAACCAAACACAGCAAACAAGCCCATGCCCAAGGCCGCGGGAGCGCCAAAACTGGTAATCCAGTCCATGATGTTGGCGGCATGACTCACCGCGGGTTCGAGGTCTGGCACTTGTTGTGTAGAGCCCAGCAAAGCGCTGCCGACCTTGTACGCCAGCCACAACCAAAACGCCAAGGTGAAGGGGTTGGTGATCAAGGTCATGCTGGCGGCCACAGGGATATTGCCGCGCCACCAAACACAATGCGCTGCAGCAAATAAAAACTGCCCAAACGGCACGGCAAAAGCCCAAAACACGCCGACGGCTGCACCGCGCGCCACAGCTTCGTGGCGAATATGCCACAAACCGGGTTCGAGTAGCCGGTGCGACAAAGGCTTCAGCCACGGGTGCGCGGCCAGCGAGTGGCGGTTGGGCAGGGATTGTTTGATGCCTTGCACCCAAGACGTTTTTTTGACGACGGGCTGATCGGGAGAAGATTTTTTCATATGACTGCTAGAGGCGAAAAGAAGCCGTCATGGGCAGGTCGGGCGGGCCTTCTGGTCGCGCCTGCCAACATGCATAACCCTTGATTGTGTCTTAGACCAAGAGTCGATCATCGTGCGACCAAAGATGGCCTTTCTGCACAGCAGACGCCTTCGGTGAAGATGCGTCAAGTGAAAGAGAAAGAGGCACCGAAAGTGAATCAATTGCAGGGTCCGCGCGAGAAAGTGCTTGGACTCGGGGGTTTCTACGTACAATAAGCCGCTTTGCTAAAACCCGAAATGTATCGGGTTTGTAACCTCTCTGTAATTTGTAAAGTTCAAGATGACGAAGTTGGTGGAGGGGTCGCAAGCACAGCCAGCTACTCCTTCCGAAGCGGAGTGGCGCAAAGACTCTGAAGAGGAGTTGGGTGCGACTGAAGAAGATTTCAAGCCCCTGGCGCGCGAAGAGGCCGACAAGCTGCGGCGAGTCACCCCAGTGCTGTCCTTGTGGCGGGTGGTGTTGGCTCAGTTGCTGGTGGGTTGTGCTGTGGCTGCGGTGGCGTGGATGCTCACGGGTCGGTTGGCTGTGGTTTGGTCAGCAGGCTATGGCGCTTTGGCGGTGGTACTTCCTGCTGCCATATTTGCCCGGGGCTTGTCGCGGCAGCAGTCGCGGCTTCAGGGCAGTGCGGCTTTGGCTGGTTTTGTGATGTGGGAGATGGTCAAGGTGGCCTTGACGGTGGCGATGTTGCTGCTGGCGCCTCGGCTGATAGTGGATTTAAGTTGGCTTGCCCTGGTGGCAGGCTTTGTGGTGACGATGAAGGTGTACTGGGCGGCCATGTGGTTCAGCCGGATGCCTAAGTCGACGGTCAACAATTTTTAAGATGGACGAATTGATCATTTATGTCTGCTGCTGAACACGCCGTAACACAAGGCCCAAAGTCTGGAGAGTACATCCAGCACCACCTGCAGCATTTGCAAAAAGACTTCTCTTTTGCGAGCGTCAAACAAAGCAGCATTGTGGACTTCAGTGTCTTTAACTTGGACTCTGTTTTCTTCTCGGTGGTGCTGGGCATTTTGGGCTGTTTTTTCATGTGGCGTGCGGCACGCCGCGCGACCTCTGGCGTTCCAGGGCGTTTTCAGGGAGCCTTCGAGATGCTGGCTGAATTGGTCGAGAACCAAGCCAAGGGCGTGGTGCGCAACGCAAAAAGTCGCAAGCTGGTGTCACCGCTGGCTTTGACGGTGTTCATCTGGATTTTCCTCATGAACGCGATGGACTTGATTCCGGTCGACTTGATTCCCTTGATCTGGCACACGGCGGGCCCGGCGGCCGGTTTCTCTGACTACATGCGCGTGGTGCCAACGGCTGATCTGTCGACCACCTTGGGTCTGTCGGTCAGCGTGTTGCTGGTCTGCTTGGTCTACAACGTCAAGATCAAAGGCGTTGGCGGCTGGTTCCATGAGTTGATTGCGGCCCCTTTTGGTGACCGCTGGTTTCTGTATCCGGTTAACTTCCTGATGCAGATGATTGAATTCCTCGCCAAGACCGTCTCGCACGGTATGCGGTTGTTCGGCAACATGTTTGCTGGTGAGCTGGTTTTCATGCTGATCGCCTTGATGGGCGGCGTATGGGCCTGGCAATTCAACCCCCTCACGGGTGTTTTTTGGCTAGGAATAGGGCATGTTATTGCTGGAACTGTGTGGAGTCTTTTCCACATTCTGGTGATCACGCTGCAAGCCTTCATCTTCATGATGTTGACGTTGATTTACGTGGGTCAGTCGCACGACTCTCACTGAAATTTCTCTTTCGCTTTTTCTTTCTCTTCTCTTCTCTTATTAAGGACAAATCATGGAAAACGTACTCGGCTTCGTCGCATTGGCTTGCGGTTTGATCGTGGGTCTCGGCGCTATCGGCGCTTCGATCGGCATCGCTCTGATGGGCGGCAAGTTTCTGGAAGCTTCGGCACGCCAGCCTGAACTGATGAACGAACTGCAAACCAAGATGTTCATTTTGGCCGGTCTGATCGACGCTGCTTTCCTGATCGGCGTGGCGATTGCCCTGCTGTTCGCTTTCGCCAATCCGTTCGTTCTGGCTTAATTTCCTTCGCACCTTTCACGTTGCAAAAGGAATAAGTCGTGAACATTAACGCAACCCTGTTCCTGCAGGCTATCGTTTTTGCGATTCTGGTGTGGTTCACGATGAAATTCGTGTGGCCTCCAATCACAAAAGCGCTAGACGAGCGGGCACAGAAAATCGCTGACGGCCTCGCCGCTGCCGACACTGCCAAGTCAGAACTCGCCAACGCCAACAAGCGTGTAGAGGCTGAACTGGTGACGTCGCGCAACGAGACAGCCGCGCGTCTGGCCGACGCTGATCGTCGCGCCCAAGGCATCGTTCAAGAAGCCAAGGGCCGTGCGACCGAAGAGGCCAACAAGATCATCGCTGCAGCGCAAGCTGAAGCGGGTCAACAGATGGTCCGGGCCCGTGAGGCACTGCGCGAGCAGGTCGCTTTGCTGGCTGTCAAAGGTGCCGAGCAGATTCTCCGCAAGGAAGTCAACGCGGGTGTTCATGCTGACCTGTTGGGTCGCTTGAAAACCGAGCTGTAAGCAAAGGCAGGCAGAAAACTATGGCTGAACTTGCAACCATTGCCCGCCCTTACGCGGAAGCGCTGTTCAAAGCGCAAGCCGCTGATCTGGACAACACCGCCGTCTGGCTTGACGAGTTGGCGGCTTTGGCCGACAACGCTGAGTTGCGCCAGTTTGCCGAGCATCCGAATGCGGATGCGGCGCAAGTGCTCAAGGTGATGGCTGGGGGCAAGGAATTGCCCGCGGCGGCTCGGAATCTTCTGGGTCTCATCATCGAGAACGGCCGCCTGGCCGTCCTGTCCGATATCGCCCGTCAGTTTCAGGCGCTCAAAAATGCAGTCAGCGGTTCGACCGATGCTGTCGTTTACAGCGCTTTCCCGATGGACGAGAAGGCATTGGCTGAAGTGGCCGTCGCGCTCGAAAAGCGTTTTGGACGCAAGCTCGGTGTGACAGTCGAGGTCGACGCATCGTTGATCGGTGGAATTCGCGCAGTCGTAGGCGACGAGGTGCTGGACACCTCCGTCAAGGCCCGTCTGGAACAAATGAAGATGGCGCTGATTGCTTGATCTGGCGCACCGCGCCGATTCAAGTTTTTAGCCAACAAACATAGAAAGAAGGAAAGAGTCATGCAACTCAATCCAGCAGAAATTTCTGAACTGATCAAGAGCCGAATCGAAGGTCTTGGTGCCAGCAGCGACATTCGCAACCAAGGCACTGTGGTGTCGGTGGCCGACGGTATCGTTCGCATCCACGGCCTGTCCGATGTGATGCAGGGCGAGATGCTCGAATTCCCCGCTACCGCCGACGGCACGCCGACTTACGGTCTGGCCCTGAACCTCGAGCGCGACTCGGTGGGCTCGGTCGTGTTGGGCGAGTACGAACACATTGCCGAAGGCGACACGGTCAAGTGCACCGGTCGTATTTTGGAAGTGCCGGTCGGTCCTGAGTTGCTTGGCCGCGTGGTCAACGCACTGGGTCAGCCGATTGACGGCAAAGGCCCGATCAATGCCAAGCTGACCGACGTGATCGAAAAAGTTGCACCAGGTGTGATCGCCCGTAAATCGGTCGACCAGCCGCTGCAAACCGGTCTCAAGTCAATTGACTCGATGGTTCCTGTGGGCCGTGGCCAGCGCGAACTGATCATTGGTGACCGTCAGACCGGCAAGACCGCTGTGGCGATTGACGCCATCATCAACCAAAAAGGCCAGGGCGTGTCCTGCGTTTACGTCGCGATTGGCCAAAAAGCCTCGTCGATCAAGAACGTTGTGCGCTCGTTGGAACAAGCCGGCGCGATGGATTACACCATCGTCGTGGCGGCTTCTGCTGCCGAATCGGCTGCTATGCAATACGTCAGCGCCTACTCTGGCTGCACCATGGGCGAGTACTTCCGCGACCGCGGTCAAGACGCGCTGATCGTCTATGACGATCTGTCCAAACAAGCCGTGGCTTACCGTCAGGTGTCCTTGTTGCTGCGTCGTCCACCAGGCCGCGAAGCCTACCCCGGCGATGTATTTTATCTCCACAGCCGCTTGCTCGAACGCGCAGCCCGTGTGAATGAAAAATACGTTGAAGACTTCACCAAAGGCGAAGTCAAAGGCAAGACCGGTTCACTGACCGCACTGCCAATCATCGAAACGCAAGCCGGCGACGTCTCTGCTTTCGTGCCAACCAACGTGATCTCGATCACTGACGGCCAAATCTTTTTGGAAACCAGCCTGTTCAACGCCGGTATTCGCCCCGCCATCAACGCCGGTATCTCGGTGTCGCGGGTCGGTGGCGCGGCGCAGACCAAGCGGATCAAGAGCCTGTCGGGCGGCATCCGTACCGACCTGGCCCAGTACCGTGAGCTGGCCGCGTTTGCGCAGTTCGCCTCCGAC
>JABMMH010000216.1 GCA_013205645.1 Polaromonas sp.
ACGAAATCCATTCGCCCCGGCACAGACCGTCGCCGTGTTCGCCGCTGTAAGCGCCTTTGAATTTGTGCACCAGCGCTGAGGCTTCTTCGGCAATTGCACGCATTTTGCTGGCGCCTTCACGGCGCATGTCCAAAATCGGCCGCACGTGCAGCGTGCCGACGGAGGCGTGGGCGTACCAAGTGCCTTTGCTGCCATGACGTTTAAACACTTCGGTCAGCGCGTCGGTGTACTCGGCCAAGTGTTCCAGCGGTACCGCGCAGTCTTCGATGAAACTCACCGGCTTGCCGTCACCCTTCAAGCTCATCATGATGTTGAGGCCGGCTTTGCGCACTTCCCAGAGGTTTTTCTGCGGTGCGTCTTCAGTCATTTCGACCACCGAGCCGGGCAGACCGAGGTCGCCCATCAGTTCAACCAGCTGGCGTATTTTCGGCAGCAAGTCGGCCTTAGAGGCGCCTGAAAACTCAACCAACAAAATCGCATCGGGCTGACCCAGCAGCGCGGTGCGAACAGTCGGCGCAAAGGCCGGGTTCTGCAGTGACAGCTCAATCATGGTGCGGTCGACCAACTCGACAGCGGACAGGCCACCACCGAGTTTGACGATGTGCTGCGCGGCATCCATGGCCGCGTAAAAAGTCGGGAAATTCACCACGCCCAGCACCTTGGCGCGGGGCAGTTCGCTGAGCTGCAAAGTCAGGTTTTTGGTCAGTGCCAGCGTGCCTTCACTGCCCACCAGCAAGTGCGCCAGATTGACCGAGCCGTCGGCGGTGTAGGGGCGCTCGTTCTGGTTGTCAAAGATGTCGAGGTTGTAGCCACCGACCCGGCGCAAGACCTTGGGCCAGCGGGCGTGGATGTCGGGCGCGAGTTGCTCGGCCAAGGCGCGCACGTAGTCGCCCAGTTCACGCGACTTGCCGCTGCTGCCGGCGTAGTCACCCAGCGTCAGGAGTGTGCCGTCGGAAGTCCATGCCTGCGCGCCGCGCACGTTGTGGACCATGTTGCCGTAGGCAATACTGCGGCTGCCGCAGGAGTTGTTGCCGGCCATGCCACCCAGCGTGGCTTGCGCGCTGGTGGAGACATCGACCGGGTACCACAGGCCGTGTTTTTTCAGGTTGGCGTTCAGGTGGTCAAGCACCAAGCCGGGTTCGACCACTGCCGTGCGCTCGGCGACGTCCACAGACAAAATGTTGCGGACGTATTTCGCGTGGTCGATGACCAACCCAGCACCGACAGTCTGACCACATTGGCTGGTGCCGCCGCCGCGCGCCACGATGGGCACGCCCATGTCGCGGCAAATCTCCAGCGCCAGTGCAACGTCTGCACTGCTGCTTGGCACAAAGACACCTGTCGGCATGCTTTGGTAGATCGAGGCGTCGGTGGCGTAGCGGCCCTTGTCGGCGGCTGAGAACAAGACCTCGCCTTGGGTGTCGCTGCTCAGTCGTGCCGCTAGGCGTCCGGCGACTTCGTTGCTGGTGCGGGCGACTTGGTTGTAGGTTTTCTCGTGGGCCTTGGCTTGTCTTGCCACATTTGGGGGCAGCGGGGCGTTCATGCCTGCTCTCCTTCGCCAGCTTCAAGGCTGTGCTGTTGCGCTAGCTGCGCCATCACCACGTCGCGCTTGTTGTTCAGGTGGCGCAGCAACACGGCACGCATGGCGGCAGGGTTGCGCTGAGTCAGGGCGTCGATCATTTGCTCGTGTTCTTTCATAGCGGCGCTCCATTTGTCGCCGTCTTGGTTGGAGCGGAACCGCAGTGCTTGCAGCCGTGCGTTGACTTGTCGGTAGGTGGCGCTCAAGACCGGGTTTTTAGCGGCGGCATTGATGGCGGCGTGAATGGCAGAGTTGAGTCGGTAATAGGCCGGTAAGTCGCGCCGTGTGTAAGCGGCCAGCATTTCGTAGTGCATGGCCTGAATCTCGACCAGTTCGACGTCGGTGATGCGCTCAGCCGCCAGCTCGCCGGATTGCGCTTCCAGCCCGGCCATGACCTCAAAGGTGTTGAGCACATCGGCTTGGCTCAGCTCGACGGCAATCGCGCCGCGGTTCGGCAGCAGTTCGACCAAGCCTTCCGCCGCCAGCATCTTGATGGCTTCGCGCAAGGGCGTGCGAGAAACGTTCAGCACCTCGCTGAGTTCGCGCTCGTTGAGCTTGGCGCCAGGAGCAATGCGGCTTTCGACCAGCATTTCACGCAGACGCAGCGCTACTTGTTCATGCAGGGCGGCTCGGGGTGTGGGGTTCAAGGAAATGATGTCAGCGCTCATGGCTAAATTTTGTATGCAAAATAGATGACTGTCAAATGCTGGCCAAAGCGGCTGGAGTCCAATAGACGCTATTTAAACTCGATTTGGCTGGGTCATCCCTATTGACAAAAATATTTTGTATGCAAAAAATGCAGACTTACTCACGGAGCTTTCTCATGCAGATGCTTGACTTTCACCCCACCGGCCGCCATTTTTTGCAAATCCCTGGGCCTTCACCGGTTCCTGATCGCGTGTTGCGTGCGATGAGTTATCCAACCATTGACCACCGCGGCCCCGAGTTCGGGGTGCTTGGGCTCAAGGTGTTGGCCGACGTTCAGGCCCTCTTCAAAACCCGGCAGCCAGTGATCATTTACCCGGCCTCCGGCACGGGCGCATGGGAGGCCGCCTTGGTCAACACCTTGAGCGTCGGCGACCATGTGCTGATGTACGAAACCGGTCACTTCGCCGCGCTGTGGAACAAGCTGGCAGTGCGGCTCGGTCTGAAGACCGAAGTGATCGGCTTGCCCGGCCCGGACGCTTGGCGTCATGGCGTGCGTGCTGACCTGATCGAAGCGCGGCTGAAGGCAGATACGGGTCACAGCATCAAGGCCGTCTGTGTCGTGCACAACGAAACCTCGACCGGCGTGACCAGCAACATCGCTGCCGTGCGCAAGGCCATCGACGCCGCCAAACACCCGGCACTGCTGTTGGTCGACACCATTTCGGGCCTCGGCTCTGCCGATTACCGCCACGACGACTGGGGCGTGGACGTCAGCATCAGCGGTTCACAAAAAGGCCTGATGCTGCCACCAGGTATCAGCTTCAACGCGCTGTCGCTCAAAGCCATCGCCGCCAGCCAAAAAGCCACACTGCCCAAGGCTTTCTGGGCCTGGGACGAGATCATCGAGATGAACAAAACTGGCTTCTGGCCGACCACCCCGAACACCAATTTGCTCTACGCCTTGAGCGAAGCCTGCGACATGTTGCTTGAGCACGGGTTAGACGCAGTGTTTGCGCGCCACCAGCGCTGGGCTGAAGGCGTGCGCTCGGCGGTGCGGGCTTGGGGCTTGCAGATTCAGTGCGCGGATGTGGCGGTGTATTCGCCGATCCTGACTGGCGTGATGACGCCGGAGGGCGTTGACGCCGACGCTGTTCGCAAGATCATTTACGAGCGCTTTGACTGCTCTTTGGGCACTGGTCTGGGCAAGATCAAAGGCAAGATGTTCCGCATCGGCCACCTGGGTGACAGCAATGACCTGACGCTGATGGCAGCGCTGGCCGGTTGCGAGATGGGCTTGAAGCTGGCCGGCGTCAAGCTTGCCGGTTCGGGCGTGCAGGCGGCGATGGATTATTTTTCTAGTCACGCGGCGGCCGTGCCGGTTCGCAAGGCTGCTTGAGCCGCTGGCAAGCCGTCCCTGAGTTGGCCGAGTTCAAATAACAAAGTCGGAGACAAATCATGCAACGCAGAACTTTTGTGAGCAGCGCCGTCGCCAGCGCGGCCTTGGTGGCCGCGCCCATGCTGAAGGCGCAAACCCTGCCCAACGGGCCGGTCCGCATCGTCGTCGGTTTTCCGCCGGGCGGTGGCACCGATGCGCTGGCCCGCGTGGTCGGGCAAAAGCTCGCAGTCATGTGGAACCTGTCTGTCATCATTGAGAACAAGGCCGGAGCCGCTGGTGTGATCGCCGCCGACTACGTTTCCAAGCAAGCCAGCGACGGCAATACCTTACTGATGGCGCACATCAACAGCCACGCGCTGGCGCCGAGTCTGGTGCCCAAGCTCGGCTACGTGGTCGAACGCGACTTTGTGCCGATCGCGCTGGTCGGCGTCACGCCGAACCTGTTGATCTGCAACGAAGCCCAGCCGGCCAAAACGGTCAAAGACCTGGTCGAGCTGTGCAAAAAGAACCCCGGTAGCATTAGTTTTGCCTCGGCCGGTGGTGGTTCGGCCCAGCACTTGGCGCTGGAAATGTTCAAGCTGCGCGCTGGCATTGACGCGCTGCATGTGCCGTACAAAGGCTCGGGCCCGGCCTTGGTCGACCTGATCGGTGGCCAGGTGAATTACTGCTTTGAAACCATGACCTCGGCCACGCCGCATGTCAAAGGCGGCAGGGCGATTGCGATTGCCCAAACGCGCACCAAGCGCGCCAAAGGCCACCCGAACGTGCCAACCATGGACGAGTCAGGGTTTCCGGGTTTTGACGCCACCACTTGGTACGGTTTGGTCGGCCCGGGCAAGCTGCCGCAGGCCATGGCCAAGCGCATGAACGACGACATCAACCGCGTCATGTCGATGCCTGACGTGATGGACAAGTTCGAGCAATACGGCGCTGAAGACGGCGGCGGTTCGACCGAACGCTTTGCCGAGTTCATCAAGATTGAGCAGGCCAAATGGGCCAAGGTCATCAAAGAAGCCAAGGTCTCTGCCGCGGCTTGATGCGCGCCTCGGCCAGGCCGTATGGCAACATCAAAGTCCAGCGCCATTTATAGTGGTGCTCAGTAGTGTCCCAACGTTTGCAATTCAGGACGTCGTAAGTTAATGATTCATCTTGAGTTTTTGGCATTTCAGTCTGGTCTCGATTTGAAAGTCGATTCCATGACTTATGGTCTTTTG
>JABMMH010000031.1 GCA_013205645.1 Polaromonas sp.
ACATGGAAGTCACCAAAGTGGTAGTAATACATGTAGGGGCTGGGATTGAGCGAGCGCAGCGCACGGTACAGGGACAAGGGCGACTCGGTGTAGCGCTTCTTGATGCGCTGACCGACCTGCACCTGCATGAAGTCACCACCGGCAATGAGTTCCTTGGCCCGCTCGACAGCGGCGATGTAATCCGCCTTGGCGAACTCGCGCTCAGCCGGGTAACCCAGAGACGGCTTGACCACCGGCGCGCTGACCGAATACTGCAGCTGATCCTTCAGACCGCGCAGCCTTTTCTTGGCATTGGCAAAAGCCTCGGGGGCGGCCGGGTCGGCATAGACAATCAAATACAGCTTGCCTGACAAGTTGTCGATGACCGCCAGCTCTTCGCATTGCAGCAACAAGATGTCAGGACAGCCGAGCGTGTCGGGCGGACACGAGGCTTCTAGTTTTTTCTCGATGTAACGCACCGTGTCGTAGCCAAAATAACCGGCCAGACCACCACAAAAGCGCGGCAGACCCGGGCGCAAGGCCACCTTGAAACGCTTTTGGTAAGCCTCGATGAAATCCAGCGGGTTCAGCCTCGAGGTTTCAACCACGTGGCCATCGGTCACCACTTCGGTCACGGCATCGGGGCCAAAACCACGGGCCCGCACCAAGGTGCGCGCTGGCAGACCAATGAAGCTGTAGCGACCGAAGCGCTCCCCGCCGACAACAGACTCCAGCAAAAAGCTGAACTTGCCGCCGTCTTTGGAAAAGGCCAGTTTGAGGTAGAGCGAGAGCGGCGTTTCCAGATCGGCAAAGGCCTCCGCCATCAAGGGAATGCGGTTATAGCCCTGCTGCGCTAAGCTTTTGAATTCGAGTTCGGTGATCAAAACGAGTCCTTATTGCGTGGCCGGCGCAGTCGACACTGACGGCTGGACAACGGTTCATTCAAGATGCCTCAAACAATCCAAAGACTGAGAGGCGGGAGGCTGCGGACACTGCCAGCTTGCAAGCTTAGAAAGAACGAGCTTCAGCGATCAGGCGTGACGTAGCGAGCAGCGACGCCAAAGCCAGGCTCCCCGGCTGCTACAACCTGTACATGTGATGCTGTGAATGAACATATGGAAGCGAAGTGTAGCAAAGCTCGGTCGGGCATTCGCCCCTAGCGCAGCGTCAATTCAGCGAAAGAATCGACAAAGCCGTCGGCATCCACAGCCCGAATCGGCTGGCCGTGGTTGTAACCGTAAGTCACCAGCACAACAGGGCAACCCGCCGCGCGCGCAGCGCGGGCGTCGTTGCTGGAGTCGCCCAGCATGAGCGTGCGGGCCGGTGCGCTGCTGAGCGCTTCGCAGGTTTTGAGCAGGGGCATGGGGTCGGGTTTTTTCAGCGCGAAGGAGTCACCGCCAAAGACCTGGCTGAAGTAGGCGTCAAGCCCCTTCATCTTGAGCAACTGTTGCGCAAAAGCCAGCGGCTTGTTGGTCAGACAGGCCATTGGCAAGCCTTGGGCATGCCACTGCTGCAAACCCTGCATCACGCCAGGGTAGAGGCTGGAGTGCAGGCCATTGATGGCCAGGTAATGCCGCTGGTAATTGGCCCAAGCCGGCGCGTACAGCGCCTCGGCCCGGACGCGCATCAGCGCATCAGATGAAGTGCCGGACTCAGGCGTATCGGCCGACAACCGCAGCACATGCATCAGCGCTGACTCAATCAGGTGCTCAGAACCCTTACCCACCATGGACTCGACCGCCGCCGAGGCCAGCGGCAAGCCGGCCAGTGCGCGCTCCTGCGGATGCCAAGGCAGTTCCTCCAGCATCAAATTCAGAGCCGCGACAAAGTCACCCAGCGTGTCGACCATGGTGCCGTCGAGGTCGATCATCAGGGCGTCGAAACTGCGTCCCAAGTCCAACACAACACCCGACTGTTGCATCATTTCGCCAATTCCACGCGCATGGCGTCAATCACCGATTTGTAATCCTTCTTGCCGAAAATGGCGCTGCCGGCCACAAAAGCGTCAGCCCCCGCAGCGGCGACGCGGGCGATGTTGTCGGTCTTGATGCCGCCATCCACTTCCAAGCGAATGTCTTTGCCAGACGCCTCAATGCGCTTGCGGGCGTTCTCGATCTTGCGCAGCGCCGAGTCGATGAAACTCTGACCCCCAAAGCCGGGATTGACGCTCATGATCAAGATCAGGTCGATGTCGTCGATGACCCAATCCAGCACATCCATGGACGCCGCCGGGTTGAACACCAGACCAGCTTTGCAGCCTTTGGACTTGATCGCCTGCACGCTACGGTGCACATGACCCGAGGCGTCGGGGTGAAAGCTGATGTAGTCGGCGCCGGCGTCGGCAAAGGCGGCGGCCAAGGCATCCACCGGCTGCACCATCAAATGCACGTCAATCGGCACGGGCTGACCCGAGGCCGTCACGGCATGCGACTTGAGGGCGCTGCAGATCATCGGGCCGAAGGTCAGGTTCGGCACGTAATGGTTGTCCATCACGTCAAAATGAATCCAGTCAGCGCCAGCGGCGATGACGTTTTTGACTTCTTCTCCCAGTCGGGCGAAGTCGGCCGACAAGATGGAGGGGGCGATTTTGTAAGCAGGCTTAGCGGATTTAGCAGGTGTAGGCATGGACGGATTGTCGCTGAAAGAAGCGGAATGGAGCTCAGCCTGGCAACCTCAGGGACGCCGCGTTAACATGCAGGACTTACTTTGAGTGCCATGCCAACTTACCAAATTTCCTGCGAAGTCCTGCCGCTGTACCTGCCGGAACAATCCGACCCCAGCCAGAAGATCTTCACTTTTTCGTACACCGTCACCATCACCAACACGGGGGATGTCGCTGCGCAATTGATTGCGCGCCACTGGTTCATCAGCGACGCCAACGGCCACAACGAAGAGGTCAAAGGCTTGGGCCTTGTTGGCCACCAACCGCTGCTCAAGCCTGGCGAATCATTCCAATACACCAGCGGCTCACGCCTGCGCACAGCCACCGGCACCATGCACGGCAGTTATTTCTGCGTCGCAGAAGACGCCACCCACTTTGAGGCGCAAATCCCGATGTTTGTGCTGGAAGCCAGCGCTGGCGCTGCCGCACGGGTGTTGCACTGAACGGCTCGTTTTGCCGCTGACACTGTCCGCCCTCCCTGCGTTGGCCACCTTGCTGGCGCGGCTTGACCCGAATGCCTCGCTGGCAGATCGGCATGTCTGGCTCATCGACCTGCTGCTGTGGGTGCGCGGCGACAGCCGTTCCGCACCCGCCGCAGCACTTCGTCTGCAGCAATTCATGGAGGCGGTAGAAGCGCAGCCCGAAGTGCACAGCCGCTTGCAGGCTTGGTGGCGAACGCTGCTGCAAACCGTCGATGTGACGCCCTTGCTGGCCGACTTTGGTTTTGCACCGCGCACCGCCTTCATCAGTGAATTGTCCGAGCGTATCCGGCGAAAACTGTTGCCGGGGACGCCTGAAACCGTCGACGCGGCTGAGCTTTTCTCGCTGCTGACGCCGAGCCGTTTTGACGCGCAATGGTTGACGCTGTTGGATGAAGCGCAGATCAATCGGTTGACAGCGCTACTCACTGAGCGCTCCGACGCCGATGAGTGGGGCTGGCAACACAGCCTGCTGGACGCGCTGACGTACTGCACAGCACAAATCAGAGCCACCGGTTTTGCCCCAGAACTGCGGCTGCGCATGAGCGAAGAAGTCAAAAAAGCGCGGCCCTTTCATGCCCTGCCGGCTGATGTTGAAGACCTGCGCCGGATCTTTTTTGACCCGCAATGCAATGAGGTTGAACTGCAAACCGCGTTAGCACGCTACCGCGAGCGCATGGAGGCTTGCCGCAGTGCCATCAACAGCATTTACGCGCACCTCGACCAGCATGGCATTTCGATGGGCATGGTGTTCCGCCTGCGCCAGCTCAGGGCGCGCTTTCTGCGGGTCCGCGAACTGCTCGATTGCTTGTTGTCACCGAAACCCGCGGCGGCAGCGGTCAAGCTGCTGGCGCGGCTAGCGCTGGTCGCTGAAGACCGTAAAAGCATTCGCGCGCTGATCGCCGCCAACTCGACTTTGTTGGCCGCCAAAATGGCCGAGCGCAGCGCGGAAACCGGCGAGCACTACATCGCCCGCAGCCGCGCCGACTATCGAGGCATGCTGGGCAAAGCATTGGGCGGCGGCGCTATCACAGCCGTCACCACAGTTCTGAAATTTGCCATCGTTGCGCTGGGTTTGTCGGCCTTCTGGATGGGCATGAGCGCCAGCCTGATGTACGCGGCCAGTTTTGTGGTGATTCAACTGCTGCACTTCACGCTGGCCACCAAACAGCCCGCCATGACTGCGCCCGCCATGGCCGCCAAGCTCAAGGAGTTAGACGCCAGCGACGCGATTGGCGCGTTTGTCGACGAAGTCGCGCTGCTGGTGCGCTCGCAATCCGCTTCGGTGCTCGGCAATGTCTTGATGGTCGTGCCGGTGGTCGTCCTCATCAACGGGCTGATCATGCTGGTCAGCAGCCAGCCGCTGCTCAGTGCCGCGCAAGCGCAGCATGTGCTGCACAGTCTGAGTCTGTGGGGCCCGACCTTGCTGTGGGCCGCCTTCACCGGGGGGCTGCTGTTTGTCGCCAGCCTGATGGCCGGCTGGGCTGAAAACTGGTTTGTGCTGAACCGGCTGGAGTCGGCCATGCGCTACAACCCGCGCATCACCGCGGCTCTGGGCAACGCCAGGGCCGACCGCTGGGCCAGCTTTGTCCGCGACAACATCTCAGGCCTGGCATCGAACATTGCGCTGGGTTTCATGCTCGGCATGATTCCGCCCATCACGGACTTTTTGGGCCTGCAGCTCGACGTTCGCCATGTGACGCTGTCGGCCGGCCAACTGGCTGCTGCCGGCGCCGCGCTGGGCGTGGATGTCTGGCGCCTGCCAGCTTTTTGGTGGTGCGTGGCCGCTATTCCGCTGATTGGCGTGCTGAACTTGGGGGTGAGTTTTTATTGCGCCTTCCGACTCGCCGCACAAGCCCACAGCGTGGGCAGCGCCGACCGCAAACGCATCCGCGCCGCGATCTGGCTGCGCCTGCGCCAACGCCCAGGCAGTTTTTTCACCGCCAAGTAAGACGGCGGCTGCGGCGGCGTTATGCTCATGCCCCATGGGAGAGTTTGACCTGATTGAACGCTATTTCAAGCGGCCCGCCAAGCGCGCGGTGCTGGGGATGGGTGACGACTGCGCCTTGTTGCAGCCACCCGCCGGCACGCACATGGCGATTTCCAGCGACATGCTGGTGGAGGGGCGGCATTTTTTCGCTGACGTTGATCCCCGAACGCTGGGCCACAAGGCGCTGGCCGTGAATCTGAGTGACTTGGCCGCCTGCGGTGCGGAGCCGCTGGCCTTCACGCTGGCACTGGCCCTGCCGAAAGTCGATGAAGTTTGGCTGGCGGGTTTTTCACAAGGCTTGTTTGCATTGGCTGACCGACACGGCTGCGAGTTGATCGGTGGCGACACCACGCGCGGGCCGCTGAACATTTGCATCACGGTGTTTGGCACGCTGCCTGCACCCGCCGGCAAGAGCCAAGCCTTGTTGCGCAGCGGTGCCCAGCCCGGCGACGATATTTATGTGAGCGGTCAGCTGGGTGATGCACGGCTGGCACTGGACGCCTTGCGCGGCAAGCTGCATCTGCCGCCGGCCCTGCTGCAAGCGGCGCGGCAGCGGCTTGAAGAACCCAGCCCCCGCATCACCCTGGGTCTGGCGCTGCGCGGTCTGGCCAGCGCGGCGATGGACCTCAGCGACGGTTTGGTCGGAGATATTCAACATCTTTTAAAAGCCTCCAAAGTCGGCGCGACGATTCACACGGCAGCAGCACTGGACCGGCTCGATGCGCGAAAGCACGCTGACTGGCCCAGCACCGGCATCAACGACGAAGCAGCATTGACCTGCGTGCTGTCCGGCGGCGACGACTACGAACTGCTCTTCACCGCGCCGCCCAGCGCAGCGGCGGCGCTGCAAGCCGCCGCGCTGCAAAGCGCCACACCGATCCACTGCATCGGCCGCATCAACGCTGCACCCGGGCTGCAGCTGCTGGACGAACACGGGCAGGCGTTAGCCATGCAATTCACCTCGTTTGACCACTTCTCATGACTCCCTTGATCGCCACGCCATGACACCTATCGACACGCTGCAGACGCCACCAGGCCAAGCGCCATCTACCGAAGCCGCCGCCATTTTGCGACCCACAGCGCGCTTTATGCTGTCGCACCCGGCGCACTTCATCGCGCTCGGTTTTGGCTCAGGCCTGAGCCCGCTGGCGCCCGGCACCGCCGGCACGCTGTGGGCCTGGCTGGCTTTTCTGGTGATGCAGCACTGGCTGACGGTCACGCAACTGGGCTGGGTCATTGCCGCCGCCTTGATGGTCGGCTGGTGGGCCTGCACGGTCACGGCGCAACACATGAAAATCGCTGATTCAGGCCACATCGTCTGGGACGAAATAGCCGCGTTCTGGATTGTCTTGTGGCTACTCCTGCCAGCGAACTTCTTGGCTCAAATCGTCGCCTTTGCGCTGTTCCGCGCCTTCGACGCCTTGAAGCCCGGGCCGATGGCTTGGGCTGACAAGCACTTCAAAGGTTTCGGTGCGCGCGGCGGCTTCGGCATCATGTTTGACGATGTGCTGGCGGCCTTTTGCACCTTGCTGGTCTTGGCTTTTTGGAAGCTGTGGTGGTGAACTCTGTGACCTCTGCACGCCACACACTGACCGCGCAAGTGGCCGAGCAACTGCTGGCCAAAAAGCTGTTGATGGCCACGGCCGAAAGCTGCACCGGCGGCCTGATCGCCGCCGCCTGCACCGACCTGGCCGGTTCCAGCGTCTGGTTTGAGCGCGGCTTTGTGAGCTATTCCAACGCCGCCAAGACCGAGTTGTTGGGCGTTCCGGCCGACTTGATTGAAACCCATGGCGCCGTCAGCGAGCCGGTCGTCCGCGCCATGGTCGAAGGTGCGCTGCGGCATTCGCGCGCGCAAGTCGCCGTCGCCGTCACGGGCGTGGCCGGGCCGGGCGGCGGCAGCCCCGACAAGCCGGTTGGCACCGTCTGGTTTGGCTGGGCCACGCCGGATGGCGTGGTCACCGACAAGCGCTGCTTTGACGGCGACCGCCAGCACGTGCGCGAAGCCACCGTGCAACACGCGCTGCTGCGCCTGAAACAGCTCTTGGCTTGACGCAGACCCGACCGGGCTGGCGCCGTACCTGGGTCAACAGATCGCCAAAAAGAACACCGATCAGGGGCGAACTGCAAAAAAACTCATGTAAGCTTCTTGACAGCTAAAAAACCAGTGGGCGGAAATTCCGCCCCATAACAAGGAGTGGCCCATGCTGATTGGGGTACCTGCTGAAATCATGACCGGCGAGACACGTGTCGCCGTCACGCCGGAAACGGCCAAAAAACTCAAAGCCCAAGGCCATACCGTTCGCGTTCAATCGGGTGCCGGCGTTGCCGCCAGCGTGCCCGACGCCGCTTACGAAGCGGTTGGCGTCGAGATCACCGATGCCGCTGGCGCTTACGCCTGCGACATCGTCCTCAAGGTGCGCTGCCCTGTGGACAGCGAGATGGCGCTTGCGCGTTCAGGCGGTGTCATCACCGGCATGCTGAACCCCTTTGATGCGACCGGCCTGCAGCGTCTGGCCACCGCCGGCTTGACGTCTTTTGCGCTCGAAGCTGCACCCCGTACCAGCCGTGCACAAAGCATGGACGTGTTGTCGTCGCAAGCCAATATCGCCGGCTACAAGGCGGTCATCATGGCTGCCGACCGCTACCAACGCTTTTTCCCCATGCTGATGACAGCGGCCGGCACGGTCAAAGCCGCCCGCGTGGTGATTCTGGGCGTCGGCGTCGCGGGTCTGCAAGCGATTGCCACGGCCAAGCGGCTCGGCGCAGTCATTGAAGCCAGCGACGTGCGGCCCAGCGTGAAAGAGCAAGTCGAGTCACTCGGCGGCAAGTTCATAGACGTGGCTTACGAAACCGACGAAGAGAGCGAAGCCGCGGTCGGCGTCGGCGGCTACGCCAAACCGATGCCGCCAAGCTGGCTGGCGCGGCAAAAAGTCGAAGTCGCCAAGCGCGTCGCTCAGGCCGACATCGTCATCACCACCGCCTTGATTCCGGGCCGCGCTGCGCCGGTGCTGGTCACCGAAGAGATGGTCAAGTCCATGAAGCCGGGCAGCGTGATCGTTGACTTGGCCGCACCGCAAGGCGGCAACTGCCCGCTGACCGAGCCCGGCCAAATTGTGGTCAAACATGGCGTGACTTTGATTGGCGAAACCAACGTGCCGGCCTTGGTGGCGGCAGATGCCAGCGCGCTTTACGCCCGCAACCTGCTGGACTTCCTCAAGTTGATCATCAACAAAGACGGGGCACTGACGATTGACCTCGAAGACGACATCGTTGCCGCCTGCCTGATGACGCGCAATGGCGAAGTCACCAAAAAATAATTTCTGAGGAAATAGACCATGGAATTCGCCTCCCC
>JABMMH010000217.1 GCA_013205645.1 Polaromonas sp.
ATGAAGCGTCGCAAACTGGTCATTTTGGGAACTGGCGGAACCATCGCTGGCAAGGCAGCCCATGCTTCTGACAACATCGGTTACACGGCCGCGCAGGTGGAAATCAACGATTTGCTTGCCGCCATTCCTGCACTGTCAGGGACGGGTTTGTTCATCACTGAGCAGGTCGGCCAGATCGACAGCAAGGACATGAGCTTTGCCGTGTGGGTCCGATTGGCTGAGCGGGTAAACCATTTTCTTGCGGATGACGATGTCCAGGGCATCGTCATCACGCATGGAACCGACACGCTGGAAGAAACAGCTTATTTTTTGCAATCAGTGTGCCGGCCCAAAAAACCGGTGGTACTTACCTGCGCCATGCGTCCGGCGACGGCCCTGGCACCCGATGGCCCGCAAAACGTGATGGACGCTGTCGCTGTCGCGTGCCATCCGGGGGGCCATGGCGTCGTTGTCGTTTGCGCAGGAACAATACACAGTGCGCTGGATGTGCAAAAAGTGCATCCTTACAAACTCGACGCCTTCAGTTCCGGCGATGCCGGACCTGTCGGCCATGTCGAGGAAGGATGCCTCAGATTGTTAAGAAATTGGCCATTTTCGCAGTCTGGTCGTGCTTCTCTTGCTATTGATAAAGAAGCAATCTGGCCCCGCGTTGAAATCGTCATGAATTATGCAGGCGCCAGCGCGCTGATAGTTCAGGCGCTGGTGAGTCAAGGCGTGCAGGGACTGGTGGTGGCGGCTACTGGCAATGGCACGATTCATGAAGACCTGCTGGCCGGCTTGCTCGCAGCGCAGGCTGCTGGTGTACGGGTTGTGCGTTCTACGCGCAGCCTTGATGGCCATGTGTTGCCGCTGCCAGGCAACCCCATCGCCGACTCCCGCGGACTCAGCCCGGTCAAGGCCAGGATTGCACTGATGCTTGATCTGATGGCTGAAGACGCGAGGTCTTCAGCATATGGACCCGCATAAAAAAAGCCATCCCGTGGGATGGCTGGTGCAGCTATTGAGTCGTTTCAGTTCGCCAACGCTTCAAAAGCTCGTGCGGTGATTTCTTCAACACTTCCTGTGCCGCTGATAGCGCGGTATTTCGGCGCTTCCTCGGGGGAAGTTTCTGCCCAACTTGAGTAATAAGCTACCAGCGGACGTGTTTGTGCGCTGTACACCTCAAGTCGTTTTGCCACGGTTAGTTCCTTGTCGTCTTCGCGCTGAATCAGCGGCGCGCCAGTCACATCGTCCTGTCCATCCACCTTGGGCGGGTTGAACTTGACATGGTAGGTGCGTCCTGAAGCGCTGTGCGAACGGCGGCCGCTCATGCGCTCGATGATGGCTTCAAACGGTACGTCAATCTCCAGCACGTAATCGATCTTGACCTCTGCGGCCTTCATTGCATCGGCTTGCACAATGGTGCGCGGGAAACCATCAAACAGGAAACCTTCGGCGCAGTCGGGTTGGGCAATGCGTTCCTTGACCAAGTTGATGATCAGGCCGTCGCTGACCAGGCCGCCAGCATCCATGACTTTCTTGGCCTCGATACCCAGCGGCGATCCTGCCTTGACAGCAGCGCGCAGCATGTCACCGGTTGAAATTTGTGGAATGCCGTACTTTTGGCAAATAAACGTGGCTTGTGTGCCTTTGCCCGCGCCGGGCGCGCCCAACAAAATAAGTCTCATGAAGCTCCTCGTATTATTGTGAATTTTGGTTGCCAAAGTGCAGGTTTTTGGGCCGATTGACCCATTTTTGCATTGCGTCTCGACCGCTGCATAGCGATGACCACAGCTGAAAATTTTCCTATCGAGGATATCATGCACACCCCTGACGGCAACTTACAAATGGACCGGGGTATTTGGCTTTTCAGCAGTCAGGCGGCGAACGCGCTCCAGATCTTCTGGTGTGTCCACCCCGGCGCCCGGAGCGTGCTCGGTGATGTGAACCGCAATCCGGTAGCCATGCCACAAGGCACGTAGCTGCTCGAGGGACTCCAACTGTTCCATGGGCGCTTGGAGCAACTGGGGGAAGCGGCGCAAAAATCCGACTCGGTAGGCATAAATTCCGACATGGCGCAGTGGCCGGGGAAGACTGCCTCGCTCCCACCAAGCCTGACCCGCAAAATCACGCGCGGCGGGAATCGGCGCACGGCTGAAGTACAGCGCTGTCTGCTGCGCGTCCAGCACCACCTTGACGACATTGGGGTTCAAGAAATCAGCCAGTTCATCGATGACGTGCGCCGCTGTGGCCATGGCGCAATCGGGTCGGCCTTGTAGCCTGCTTGCCACCTCATCGATCAGGACCGGGTCGATCAGCGGTTCGTCGCCCTGCACGTTGACCACAATTTCATCGTCCGCCAAGCCCAGCACGTCGCAAGCTTCGGCCAGCCGGTCGCTGCCGCTGGGGTGGTCAACGCGGGTCAGTACCGACCGGATGC
>JABMMH010000218.1 GCA_013205645.1 Polaromonas sp.
CCACTTGCTAGCCCTTGACTGGGGCAGTTCCACACTGCGCGCCGCCTGGCTCGACGACCACGGACAAGCCATCGAAGAGCGCTCTTTTGCACGCGGTGTGCTCACTGTGCCGCCAGGCGAGTTCCCCGAAGTCTTTCAAAGCTCTGTGGGTGACTGGATGCAAAGGCCTGGGGCCTTGTGCCTGATGTCCGGCATGGTCGGTAGCCAGCAAGGTTGGCAGCAAACCGTCTATTGCGCCTGCCCTGCCGGTTTTGATGAAGTCGCGGCCAAGCTGAGCTGGATAGAGCCCGGCCGCATCGCGATTGTGCCGGGGCTGTGTTGCGACCATGCAGGCCTCGCCGAGAGTCGGGACCTGAGCACGATTCCCGATGTCATGCGAGGAGAAGAAACTCAAATCCTCGGCGCCCTGCAAGGCCTTGATATGCAAGACGGCTTGCTGGTGCTGCCCGGCACACACAGCAAATGGGCCCATGTTCGAGGCGGCAAGATCCACCATTTCTCGACCTTCATGACGGGTGAGTTTTACGCCTTGCTACGGCACCATTCGATTCTCTCGCGAACCTTACCCGCAGCCGATGACGCGATCGACTGGCCAGCTTTTGACCAGGGCATCGCTGTGGCAGAGCGCAGCCCCAGCCTGCTGCAAAGCGCCTTCAGCGTGCGAGCCTTGTCCCTGTTTGATCGCCTGCCAGCAGCGTCAAGGAACAGCTATTTGTCGGGCCTGGTGATTGGCGAAGAACTCCGCACGCAGGTGTCATCGTCCAGCTCAAACGTGGTTTTGGTCGGCGCTGATGCGCTGACCCAGCGTTATGAACGTGCGTTGTCGACACGCGGTGTATCGGTCAAGCGAGTCGGCGCAGAAGCCACTTGGCTAGGCTTGTGGGCCCTCGCTCAGAGACTGTCAACCAAGGATGGAAAATGAAGCTGAATGCACGCAGACCCTTGTTCACCGCGCTCGAAAATCTTCCCTTCATCGCCATTTTGCGCGGCTTGCAGCCGACTGAGGCAGCAGCCGTCGGCCAAGCCTTGGCAGCGGCCGACTGGGGTTTGATCGAGGTGCCACTGAATTCTCCGCAGCCGCTGGACAGCATTGAGCGCCTGGCAGCAGCACAGCCGCAAACATTGGTGGGCGCTGGCACCGTGTTGAGCGCGAACCAAGTGCGCGATGTGCACGCGGCGGGTGGTCGATTGGTGGTCTCACCCAATTTCAACCCTGAGGTGGTGCGTTGCGCGCTGAGTCTGGGCATGGTCTGCCTGCCCGGCGTGATGACGGCGACCGAAGCCTTTGCCGCAGTGCAAGCGGGTGCCCACGGACTCAAGCTATTTCCCGCCGAAATGATCACCCCCGGCGTGTTGAAAGCTTGGCGCACCGTGTTGCCTGCCGAGACCTTGTTACTGCCCGTTGGCGGCATCACGCTGAAAAATTTGGATGGCTACTTGCAGGCTGGGGCCGACGGTTTTGGCATCGGCTCTGCGCTCTACCAACCCGGCATGACGGCAGCTGAAGTAGCTGAAAACGCCATCACATTCACAGCTTACTGGCGCAAGCGCGGAGCGAACTGAAACCTCTGTTCACGCGCCAGTTCGTTGACCAAGAAGTCACCCGCACGATCCAACAGCAACGCCGTCGCAGCGCACACAGCGTCCAAGTGCGAGAGCAAGCGTGGTCCGGCAATGACCGCAGGTTTGTTTCTAACGGACAATCTCAATTCAACACGAATCCCCCTATGAGCAGCTTTCGCGACGCCCTCACCCCAGAAGCCCTGCACATGATCGCCACGGTAGACCGCACCGGCAGCATGGCGGCAGCGGCGCGCGAACTGGGTGTGGTGCCCAGCACGCTGACCTACCGCGTGCGGCAAGTCGAAAACGCGCTGGATGTGCTGCTGTTTGACCGCTCATCACGGCAAGCGCAGCTGACCGAAGCCGGCAAGGAACTGCTGCGCGAAGGCAACCGTCTGCTGGCCGAACTGGATGCCGTGGCGCACCGGGTCAAGCGCGTGGCCACCGGCTGGGAAGCGCAATTCACGCTGTCGATCGACAGCGTGATCTCACGCACCACGGTGATGGAATTGTGTGAAGCCTTTTTTGCACTCGGGCCGCCCACCCGGTTGAAGATTCGCGAAGAAGCCTTGTCGGGCACGCTCGAAGCACTGACCTCCGGCCAGGCCGACTTAGCCATTGGCGTGATCATCGAGCCGACCGCGCAGTCGAGCTTTCACAGCAAGCTGCTGGGGCCGATCCAATTTGTCTACGCGGTCGCCCCGCAGCATCCTTTGGCCAGCGCGCCGGAACCCTTGAGCGACAGCCAAATCAGGGCACACCGCGCCGTAGCGGTAGCCGATTCCGTGCAACGCGGCGGCGGCTTGACGGTCGGGCTGATTGGCGGGCAAGACGTCTTCACTGTGCCCGGCATGCCGGCCAAGCTAGAAGCACAATTGCGCGGGCTGGGCGGCGGATTCTTACCCGAGTATTTGGCACGGCCGCATGTGCTGGCCGGCCAATTGATCATCAAACAAGTGCAGCGGCCGACCCGGGTTGCCAAGACGAGTTATGCCTGGCGGCAAGACGTCGGCACACGTCCCGGACGGGCGCTTGAATGGTGGCTGGCGCAACTCGACAAGCCAGCCACCCGCACAGCCCTGCTGGAACGCCCGCGCATGCCATGAAATTCAATCAAACCCCATGAAGCCCCGTATGGATTCAGCCAGATTCTGCGTGTAGAGTGTGTCCAATGATGTCCGATCAACAGAACGCCACTAAAAGCTAAAAAGACATGCCTAAAAAATCAAAACCTCCCGCTCGTTCTTCTGCATCAACCAGCCCAATCGCACCGCGCCACATCGCCGTGGTCGGTGCCGGTATGGCGGGCGTGGCATGCGCCCGCACGCTGATGCAGGCGGGCCACAAGGTCAGCTTGTTTGAGAAAAGCTTAGGCGCTGGTGGCCGCATGGCCACCCGGCGCACCGAGTTTGGTGGTTTTGACCACGGCGCGCAATACTTCACGGCGCGTGATCCACGCTTTTTGAAAGTGCTGCAAGCCGCTCAAAACGTGGTCCGTCCATGGAGCGCCAACACGGTACGCATTCTTGACGAAGTGGGCCGTGTTTTTGCCGCATCGCTGCCGCCGAAAGAGCCGCATTGGGTCGCCTCCCCAGGCATGAATGCCTTGGTGCGTCACTGGGCTCAGCCGATTGAGGCGGCCGGCGGCCTGACGCTGGAAACACACGTGGTGCGGATCGAGCGCGACACACTGCACCCCCAGCACTGGCAACTGCAAACCGACGGCAGCAACGACAGCAGCCGCGTTTATTCGGGCTTTGACAACGTGGTGCTGGCTGTGCCCTCGCCACAAGCGCAGGCGCTGCTGCTCAGCTCGCAGCTGGGCAAATCCATGCTGCCAACGCTCGGCAAGGTAGATGTGGCGCCGTGCTGGACGCTGATGCTGGCGTTTCCGCAAGCCGTGCAACCCAATTTGAGCTACCTTGGCCCGCAATGGAACGCTGCGCGCAGCACGCATCACCGCATCGCTTGGCTGGCGCGCGAGTCGTCCAAGCCAGGTCGCGAATCGATCGAGCGCTGGACGGTGCAGGCCAGCCCAGAATGGTCGCAAAAGCACTTGGAAGACAACGCTGAACGCGTCAAAGCCAAGCTGCTCAAAGCCTTCACTGAAATCACCGGCATCCGCGCCACGCCATCGCATGCTGACGTGCATCGCTGGCGCTACGCGCAAACCACAGCGCCCGCCGGCCAAAGCCATTTTTGGGACGCCAAAGCCGGCATTGGCCTGTGCGGTGACTGGTGTCTGGGACACCGCGTCGAAGACGGTTTTGTCTCGGGTCTTGAAATGGCGTTGGCGATTGCTTAACTGCGTGACGGTTTGAGCCAACCGCCTGACATCGGCCGTTTCGCGCCCTCACCCACCGGCCCGCTGCATGCGGGTTCGCTGGTGGCGGCGCTGGCCAGTTGGCTGGACGCTCGCGCCCACGGCGGTCAATGGCTGCTGCGCATTGAAGATGTCGACACGCCGCGCTGTGTGCCCGGCGCAGCCGACACCATCTTGCAGCAACTGGCCACCTGCGGTATGGTGCCAGACGCGCCACCGGTCTACCAGTCGCAACGCGATGCGCTGTACCAACAAGCGCTTGATCAACTCACTCGGGCGGGCTTGGCTTACCCCTGCGCTTGTACGCGACAAGACATAGCAGCCGCACTAGCGGTCAACGGTCACGCCCGCGAACGCCATGGCGAATTGATTTACCCGGGGACTTGCCGGTCTGGCCTGCATGGCAAACCGGCACGAGCCTGGCGGCTCTTGACGACTCAAGCCGACCAGAGTGCAGACATCACTTGGACTGACCGACGTCTAGGCTTGAAGACACAAAACGTCAGTGAACAGGTAAGCGACTTTGTCTTGCGACGGGCCGATGGTCTCTGGGCCTACCAGCTGGCCGTGGTGGTCGACGACGCGGCACAAGGCATCACCAACGTCGTGCGCGGTGAAGACTTGGCCGACAACACGGCACGGCAAATCCTATTGCAACGCGCCCTCGGCCTGCCGACGCCGCGCTACCTGCACACGCCCTTGGTGCTGGGCTCCAACGGTGAAAAACTCAGCAAGCAAAATGGTGCGCAGGCACTGTTGCTCAGCGATCCGTTGGCCGTGCTGGCGACCATGAACACAGCGGCCGCCTGTCTCCGCTTGCCTGCCGCCAGCGGAACGCTGGCGGAGGTCTTGGCTCAATGGGTTCAGCGATGGACAGCGCAATGGGCACTAAAATCCTCAGGTGAACGATTCCACCACTCCCCCGCTTGAAGCGCCTGGCGCTTCCACAGAAACCAAGCCGCCGCACCACCGCAGCATCCGCAGCTTTGTGCTGCGCACGGGCCGGACCACGGCAGGTCAAGCCAAAGCTTTTACCGATGTCGGTCCGCGCTTTTTGCTCCCGTACAACGGACAGCCCATGGACTTTGCGGCTGCCTACGAGCGCAACGCCCCGACGATTCTGGAAATTGGTTTTGGCATGGGCGAAGCCACGGCACAGATTGCAGCGCTGCGCCCCCAAGACAATTTCCTGTGCTGCGAAGTCCACACGCCAGGCGTGGGTGCGCTGCTGAAACGCATCGATGAACAATCGCTGGCCAACATCCGCATCCTGCAACACGACGCGGTGCAGGTGATCGACCACATGCTGCCCTTGGCCAGCTTGGACGGCGCGCACATCTTTTTCCCAGACCCGTGGCACAAGACCAAACACAACAAGCGCAGGCTGATCCAGCCGCCGCTGATCGCCAAGCTCGCCGCCCGCCTCAAGCCCGGTGGCTATTTGCACTGCGCGACAGATTGGCAGCCGTATGCCGAGCAGATTCTGGAAGTGCTCAGCGCTGAGCCTTTGCTGCAAAACACCGCAGCGCCCGACGCTGGTGGCTACGCCCCCAAGCCCGATTACCGACCCCTCACCAAGTTTGAAAACCGCGGCATCAAGCTCGGCCATGGCGTCTGGGACCTGGTCTTCCAACGCGTGTGAGCCAACTGCCAGCCCACGGCCTGACTACGCGGCTCGGCGTCAGCCCGAGCTGTGTCGGCTTGCCTGCAGGCACATGGCGCACCATCACCGATTTTTTGATTGAACGCTTTCCGGCGATTGGTCGTGAGGTCTGGCTAGAGCGCATGGCTTCAGGCCAAGTGGCCGATGAATACGGTGAACCTGTCACGCCCGAGCGACCTTACCGCGGCCATATGCGGGTCTATTACTACCGCGCCTTGCCGACTGAAGCGCGTGTGCCTTTTGAAGCCACCGTGCTGTACCAGGACGCGCATTTGGTGGTCGCTGACAAGCCGCATTTTTTACCCGTCACGCCGTCCGGCCATTACCTGCAAGAAACCTTGTTGGTGCGGCTGAAAAACCTGCTCGGCATTGACGCTCTGATTCCGATTCACCGGATCGACCGCGAAACCGCTGGCTTGGTGATGTTTGCCGTTCAACCCGCTGAGCGCGATGCCTACCAAAGCCTGTTTCGCCGGCATGAGGTCACCAAGCACTACCAGGCCGTGGCACCTTGGCGGGCTGACTTACCCTTGCCGCTGGTGCGCAGCAGCCGGATTGTTGAGGACCAGCCCTTTTTCAGGCAATGTGAAGTGGTCGGCGTCCCCAACAGCGAAACCCATGTGGCCGTGCTCGATGTGCAAGGCCAGCAAGCACTGTATGCCCTGAGCCCGGTGACCGGCAAAAAACACCAACTGCGCGTGCACATGAACGCCCTGGGTC
>JABMMH010000219.1 GCA_013205645.1 Polaromonas sp.
AGAAATGTCGCTGAGTTTGGCGGCTGTGACGAGGCCGGTTTTCAGCCTGTCGGTGAAGGTCGCACCCGGGTTCACGGCGTTGATACGAACACCTTTGGGACCGTAGGCTGCCGCCAAGCCGGCACTGATCAACATCAACGCCGCATTGGCCGCACCACCGGGCAAATGGTAGGGGCTTGCCACCTTGCCGCCAGAGCCGACGATGTTGACGATAGCGCCCTGCCCGCGCAGGCCCATTTTTTTGACCACCAAGTCGATCATGTGCACATAGGTGAAAAACTTGGCATCCATAGCGTCGCGCCAAGCTTGGGCATTCAGCTCGTCGGGCACGGTGCGCTGGGCGGCGCCGGCTGAATTGACCAGCACATCGACAGCTCCATGCAAGGCCTCGGCGTGGGACAACGCCCGCTCAGCATCAGTTGGTGCTTTGAGGTCGGCGGCAAACAAACCAATGCGGCCCTTGGCGTCCGGCTGCGCCAAAAGCAGCGCCTCCAATGCCGTGTCCAGATTAGCGGTGCGCCTCGACACCAAACTGACCTTCGCCCCCTCACGCAAAAACCCTTGGGCGCAGGCCAAGCCAATCCCTTTGCTACCGCCAGTGATGAGCACGTGTTGCCCGGAGAGTTTTAAATCCATGAGGTGTCCTTCTTGAAAAACGTTGCCGCGATGCGCGAACTCACTCGACCAAAATACCGGCGGCCTTGACAACAGCACCGTAGCGAGCCAGATCACGGCGCATTTCTTCACGGAACTGCTCCGCACTGCCGGGCGTCGCGTCAATCCCGAGAACGCGGAGTCTTTCGCGCACGGCCGGGTCGTTCAGGACGGCATTCAAATCGGTATTGAGCCGGCTGGCAATAGCGGGTGGTAAATTCACAGGAGCGAGCAAACCGACCCATGAATTGACCACAAAGTCAGGCACCCCTGATTCGATGAAAGTCGGCACATCGGGCAAGGCCGACGAACGCTTTGCGCTAGACACCGCCACGGCCCGCAACCTGCCCGACTTGACGAAGCCATGCGCCCCAGCCACGGCGGTGTAGACCAACGGAATAGTGCCGCCAACCACATCTGTCATGGCCTGACCGCCGCCCTTGTACGGCACATGAACCAGCTTGGCACCCGTTTGCATCTTCAACAGTTCCCCTGCAATATGCGGTGTTCCGCCGGTGCCGGATGTCCCAAAAGACAAACCGCCCGGCGTACTTTTAGACAGCGCGATCACATCGGCCAGGCTCTTAACTGGCGTGTCGGGATGGGCCACCAAGATCAACGTTGCATCACCGATTTTTCCAATCGGCGTGAAATCTTTGAGGGTGTCGAAAGGCAGCCTTGGAAAAACGTGCGGGTTGATCACCATCGTGCCGTCAAAGCCCAACACCAAGGTATAACCATCTGGCGCTGCGCTTTTAACCAAGGCGGTGCCGATGTTGCCCGAGGCACCCGGCTTGTTGTCGACCAACACATTCTGGCCAAGGCGCTGACCTAGGTATTCAGCGATCACACGGGCGCTGGTGTCCGTGACGCCCCCCGGGGTGAACGGGACAACAAGCCGGATGGGTTTGTTCGGAAAGCTGTCTTGGGCCTGTGCTGCGCTCGTGAAGCCGCCAAAGCTCAGAGCGGAGATGGCGGCCATGGCGGCCATCGACAACCAACTTCTCCGGCCAAGGTCTACGCGCAAAGATGTCTGCTGCATGGATGTGTAATTTTTCATTTGTGTCTCCTGTCGTTTTAATTGGTTTTAATTCGCTTCAGCTCTCTTCGGCGTAGCGCTTGTCAAAATCCCAAATCTCTTGGAATCCCATGAGTTGCGTCAAGTCGCCAAACGGCATCAACGGAACCGCAGCCCCCGCAGATGAGCCGGTATTTTGAAGGTGGCTGTAGACCGTTTTCATGGCCTCTGTAGCAGCGAGCAAAGCCGTCACCGGAAAGATGGCGATTTTGTAGCCGATGGCCTCCAGCTCACTTTGGCTCAGGACCGGCGTGCGCCCACCTTCAACCATGTTGGCGATCAAGGGCAGATCTGTGCTGCGGCCGATTCTCTGCATCTCTTCAACGGTTTCTGGCGATTCGACAAAGAGGATGTCGGCACCCGCGCGGCCATAGGCCTCAGCGCGACGCAGCGCTTCGTCAAGGCCCAATGTGCTGCGCGCGTCAGTGCGCGCAATGATGAGGAAATCAGAACTGCTACGCGAGTCACGGGCAACCTGAATTTTGCGCACCATGTCAGCCATGGGAATCACACGCCGGCCCGGTGTATGACCACATTTCTTGGGGAACTCCTGGTCTTCCAACTGAATGGCAGCCGCCCCAGCCGCTTCATAACCGCGCACGGTATGACACACATTCAGCAGACCGCCGTAGCCGGTGTCGCCGTCAGCGATCAAGGGTGCGCGGGCCATCGAAGCCATCGCCTTGACACGTCCAACCATGTCGGAATAAGTAGCAATGCCGGCGTCGGGCAAGCCGAGGTGCGAGGCCACTGTCCCGAAGCCCGTCATATACAAGGCCTCAAAGCCAAAGGTGTCTGCCAGTCGGAGCGACACCATGTCGTGAACGCCAGGGGCGACGACAAGCCCAGCTTGTTTGAGTCGTTGGAGCAAAGAAGGGATCGTCGGCGAGTTGGAGGTCATAACGGGCATGGGTGAGGATGAAATTGAGGAGGTTTACTTGACACACCTGACACAGGAATGTGAGGCATCAAGTTGGGAAACAGGGTGCTGAAAATCATTCTAAGGGGCCCACTCCCCACAGACTGTGGTGATGTTCTCGTGGAATACCCTGCCTCATGCATCGCCCAAAGTGCCATGGGGCAGGACTTGCGAATTCAACTTATTCGCTGTCGATTCGATACATTTGTTGACAAATTAGCATTTGGCGATCAGCCTCCGGCTAACCCACAGGGATTTCAACTCATGTCAATGCCCTTCGACACACCACTCAAGGCTCGCCATAGTCCGACCTTTTCGGACACGCTGTTTCTGGGGTTCTTGGCCTTGGTGCTGGTGGCGGTCGCAGCGGTTGGAAGAATGGCTTACGTTGAAGGTCAAAAGAACGAAGTCAGCAAAAAAAATGCCTTGGCTTGGGCGACTTGGCTGGAGCAAGCCGGGACTGACCGCTTCAAAGATGATTATGAGTTCAGCGGCTGTGCAGGCGGCGAAACAGCGACGGGCCAGACCTGGGCCGACTGCCTGCCGCAGCTGGTCGGGTTCACTGGCCCGCTGTCAGACATGCGCAACCCTTTCACACAACAAGCCTTGACCTTTGCGGCCAAGTGCGACCCGAGCAACAAGTCCCTGGCCGGTGCGCTGGTGATTGAAAGGCTTGTGCCAACGCCGCCCGGCTCGGCCGTCCCGCTTTACCCATTGCCACTGACAGATCGCGACGCCACCGATCAAAAAATGCAACTTCGCGTGACCGCTTGCGACCAGGGCGCCTATCCGGGCAAAGCCACTGAGGTGACGTTTTGATGAACACCAGCGCCAACTCCGCCGCACCAGCAAACGCCGATCCTTTGTCAATACAAATAGGCGAGCCACCGGCAGACATCTCCAGTTCGCTGCCGCTGCGCCAATGGCTCTACGCTTGGTTGCTCGACCCGAAAATTGAGGGCAACCTGCACAGGAACGTTGACCGCTGGATCGGCATCTTGATTGTCGCCAACCTGCTGGCGCTGCTGCTCGAACACCTGCCTGCGGTGTATGAGCCTTACCGCGCGTGGTTTCACTTCTTCGATGTCGTGTCAGTCGGGGTCTTCACGGTGGAGTATTTGCTGCGCCTTTATTTGGCCCCTGAAGACCCAGAGTTCAAGAATGCAGTCAGCCCGCGCAGGCGCTACATGGCCAGCCCTTTTGCCGTGATTGACTTGCTGGCGATAGCGCCTTTTTACCTGCAGGCGTTGATTCCGGTGGACCTGCGCGTGCTGCGTTTTTTACGCCTGCTGCGAATCCTCAAATTGTTTCGGGTGCTGACGCCGGCATGGCGAGAGTTTGTCTTCCTGAACAAAGACCGCAGCTTTCGGCAAAAAATGCACGCCTTGGTTTTCCCTAGCGAGTTTGGCGGCAGGATGCACGGCCTGTTCGACTCGTTCATCATGGTCTGGGTGCTAATCTCGGTTGTCGCGGTGATACTCGAATCGGTTCAGGGCATCAGCCACGTGTTGAACTTGGAGTTCATCTTGCTGGATGCGGTGGCGGTCGGTATTTTTTCCTTGGAATACTGTATTCGCATGTATTGTTGCGTCGAAGAGCCGAGCTTCAAAAAAGCCCTCTCTGGCAGGCTCAAATACGGCAAGTCACCGTCGATGCTGGTCGACCTGCTGGCGATCCTGCCCTTCTTCCTCGAAGCCTTTTTGAACCATCTGTTTGACCTGCGCTTTTTGCGGGTGTTCCGGCTGATGCGGCTGCTCAAACTGACGCGTTACACCGGTGCCACCAGCACGCTGACCAAAGTGATCGCGCGTGAATGGCCAGTCTTGAGCGCATCGGCTTTTGTCATGCTGCTGCTGGTGGTGCTGACGGCCAGTCTGGGTTATTTGTTTGAACACGATGCGCAGCCCGATAAGTTTGAGAATATTCCGCAGTCGATTTACTGGGCCGTGATCACGCTGGCCTCGGTCGGTTACGGCGACATATCACCGGTGACCATGATGGGTCGTGTCATGACCATCATCTTGGCCTTGATGGGCATTGGCATCTTTGCGATTCCGGCGGCGCTGTTGTCGTCGGCCTTCACCGACCAACTGCGGATCGAGCGCGAGAGCCTGCGCAATCAACTCTATGAAATGCTCGAAGATGGCGCCATTTCAGTCGACGAAGCCGAGCGGGTAAACCGGGAAGCCAAGCGCCTGCACCTGACGCAACAAGACGTCGATCAACTGGTTGAAAAGGCCAGACGCGAACGCCTGCTGATGGAAGACGTGTCGGCTCTGCCGATCCACAAAATCGCGACCAAAGCCGAACATGCGGTTGAACACTTCAAGACACTCATCAGCCAGATCCGGCAGCTGGGCATCATGACCGACCGTGAAAAATTCGAGCTGGTAGCACGCCAGTCTGACCGCCTGACGGCCAATGAGTTGGCCCTCTGGCACCAGATCCAGCAAGACCCAACACCGCCCGAGCCAAGCACTTGAAGCGCAAGTCGGCCAGTCAGATCACTTGACGATGGCAGCGTCAGTGAGACGGTAATAGAGACCGTATTCGTCATCGTTCAGCGCCAAGAATTGGCCTTCGACCACGACGGCGTCCAGGCTGTATTTGACGGGCATTTTGGTTCTGACTTCAATCATGCTTTCAGGGCCGCCCGGCAAACAAAACCCGCAGGTTAACGGTACGCGTGAGAGCAAAAATCGTCGGTGTTTTTCGCCGGGCTCAAGCGGCAGCATGAAGCCCTGAATGCGCTGAGTTTTCTCGTTCAGCGCCATCTGATGGGTATTGAACGCAGGCAACATACGCCTCTTCACGACTTTGGTTTTAACGTCGGTCAGCACCGACCACGCCACCACATCTGCGCGCTCCACCAACGGTGCATAAGGGCTGTTGGCACCATGCACGCCAGCGCCCGCACCACCGGGCACGTCGATGCTGCCGGGCAACATGGGCGGCGCACCCACGGAGGGTGGCGGTGGCACTTGGGCCGAGGCAGGCACGGACAAAGCCCCGACGAAACCGAGTGCAACAAGGATCACCCACATGCCGACCATCAAGCCGCGTGAGCGGCCTGCTGCCATGAAAAATAGGCGGTTCGGATTCATGTTTTGACTCCTTTAATGGGCGTGGCGCATGCCGCAGTATTTGCCGATGCCCAGGCCTTTGCACGCCGCCTGCAATTGCTTGACACAGGCGTCTGGCTTTTGCCCGCCTTCCAAGCATTTAGCCGCATCTTCATGAGCCGCGGCCATGGCGCGGTGACGTTGCACATCTTCTTTGATCTCTTTGTCGCTGTGCTGGGCGAAGGCCATCGACATCGAGGTGCTGAGCGCGACCGCAGTGAGAAATGAGACAAGTTTGGACGCGAAGAATAATTTCATACAGTTACCTTGATTGAAGCAGTTCCAAGACGCTGACCCGGTAGGCCTCCCAAGTCGGCAACAGGGCCGACACCAACGCCACACCCAGCGCCAGCGCCGGGACGATCAGCAGCTCAACAGGCCAAGACAAGCTGGCCAGGCTCAGCGTTTTTTCGTAGTCAAGCGCCAAGGCCACCAAGGCTGTCAAACCTTGACCAGCGGCCACACCCAACAAGACGGCCAGCAGCGCCAACCACAGAGCCTCGCACCATAACAGGCCGGCCAGTTTGGCGGGCGAAGCACCCAGCATGCGCATCAGCGCCAAGTCGGCACGGCGCTCCCGCACCGCGCTCCACAAAGCCACAAAAACACTCAGTCCCGCCGTCAGCAA
>JABMMH010000220.1 GCA_013205645.1 Polaromonas sp.
GGCCTCGGCCGGCGTGTCAACACCGGTGTCGATGATCGGGAAATTGATAGCCAGCAGACTGTTGGAAACCGCTACACCCACCAGTTGGCCGCCGAGCAACACACCCAAAATGATCGAGGCAATCGTCAGCCCCTCGATCCAACCGTTGGCCTTGACCAGTTGCGAGGCCGGCAACAGTTCGGTCAGGATGCCGTATTTGGCCGGCGAGTAGGCCGCCGCACCCAAGCCGACAATGGCGTAAGCCATCAACGGGTGCGAGCCAAACAGCATCATCAAGCAGCCAATCACCTTGATCGAGTTGCTCATGAGCATGACATGGCCTTTGGGCCGTGCGTCTGCCAGGGCCCCGACAAAGGGCGCCAGCACCACATAGAACAGCGCGAACATGGGCACCAGTGCGGCGGGTTGCCACTTGGGTGCGCCGCTGTTGCGGAGCAATTCGACGGCCACCACGAACAGCGCGTTGTCAGCCAAAGAGCTGAAGAACTGCGCTGCCATGATCGTGTAAAAACCGCGCTTCATAAAGCAATCGTGCTCGCGGTCATAGATGCATCAGGCGGTGGGTGGGCAGCGAAAAAATGGCAAGTCTCCGTGGGAATGAGGGTTTATAGCACGCGGCAGGATGCCAAAATGAGGGCGATTCATCCTTTGACAGTTGCCCCGGCCTCGGCCTGCGGGCTTACCCTGAGCTACAGACCATGCCCCGCCCGATACTTGCGACCGTTCACACCGACGCCCTGCGGCACAACTTGCTGCGCATGCGGGCCGCTGCGGGCGACGCGCGGGTCTGGGCCATCGTCAAAGCCAACGCCTACGGCCATGGCATTGAGCGGTCGTTTGAAGGCCTGCGCAGCGCCGATGGTTTTGCCCTGTTGGACTTGAGTGAAGCCCAGCGCTTGCGGGCCCTCGACTGGCGCGGGCCGATCTTGTTGCTGGAAGGTATTTTTGAAGCCCGCGACCTCGAGCTGTGTTCGCGCTTAGGCCTCTGGCATGTGGTGCATTGCCAAGAACAAATCAACATGTTGGCTGCGCACAAAACGCAGCTGCCACACCGTGTCTTTCTCAAAATGAATTCAGGCATGAATCGGCTCGGCTTTGTGCCCGAGCGTTTTCGGGCGGCCTGGACGCGGCTGAACGCCTTGCCGCAAGTCGATGACATATCGCTGATGACGCATTTCAGCGACGCCGACGGGCCGATTGGCATCGCCGCACAACTGCACGCCTTTGAGGCCGTGACGCACGACTTGCCGGGGGAACGTTCCTTGAGCAACAGCGCGGCCTTGTTGCGCCACGGCGAGGCACTGGTCGAACGCTCGGACTGGGTCCGACCCGGCATTGGCGTGTACGGTAGCGCGGCAGATTTTCCACAGCACAGTGCCGCCGACTGGGGCTTGCGGCCGACCCTGACCCTGAGCTCGCGGCTGATTGGCGTGCAGCAGTTGGCGGCTGGTGACAGCGTCGGCTACGGCTCGCGGTTCAGGGCTGAGCGCGCCATGCGCATCGGCGTGGTCGCTTGCGGTTATGCCGACGGTTACCCGCGCCATTGCGACACCGGCACACCGGCGCTGGTGGCCGGCGTGCGCACGCAGTTGCTGGGCCGGGTCAGCATGGACATGGTCACGGTCGACCTCACGCCCGTGCCCGAAGCCCGCATAGGTAGCGATGTGACCTTGTGGGGTGTTGCTGCCAACGGCGCCGTTCTGTCAATCGACGAAGTCGCCCACGCTGCCGGCACGGTGGCTTACGAGCTGATGTGCGCGGTCAGTGCGCGGGTGCCGTTTGCAGTGGATTGAGTTGAGGCATAACTGAAACAGACAGACAAAGAAAAACCCCAGCGCTGACTAGGCGCTGGGGTTTTTTGGTTTGGACCGAGCTTAGCTTGATGCCTTGAGCAAGATTTTCCTCGCAGCACGGACTTTAGATTCGGTTCTGATGGCGTTCCAAATCGTCCAGATCATGAGGAGTGCCGTCACGGCCATCACCGAGGCACTGATCGGGCGTTCGATGAAGGTCATCATGTCGCCGCGAGACAGTAGCAAAGCGCGTCGTAGGTTTTCTTCTACCAGCGGGCCCAATACAAAGCCCAGCAACATGGGCGCCGCAGGGAACTTGAAGATATTCATGAAGTAGCCCAACACGCCGAGTGCTGCCACCACATACACATCAAAAACGTTGTTGTTAACGCTGTAGACGCCAAGACTCATGAGCACCAAGATGGTCGGGTAAAGCGCACGGTAAGGCACCCGCAGAATGGAGACCCAAAGACCAACCAATGGCAGGTTCAGGATCAGCAGCAAGATGTTGCCGACGCCGAAGCTGACGATCAAACCCCAGAAGACTTCGGGCTGCTCGCTCATCATCATCGGGCCCGGCTGAATGCCGTGGATCATCAGCGCACCCAGCATCAGGGCCATCGTTGAATCGCCCGGGATGCCCAGCGTCAGGGTGGGCACAAACGCGGTCTGACAACCTGCGTTGTTGGCTGACTCCGGTGCTGCCACGCCCTCAATAGCGCCGGTGCCAAAGCGGCCCGGGTCTTTGGATACTTTCTTCTCGACCGCGTAGGCCATGAACGAAGAAATAGAACCACCCGTACCTGGCAGCGCGCCAAAAAAACTACCCACACCACTACCGCGCAGCATCGGCATGATGGTACTTTTAAATTCTGCGCGGGATGGGATCATGGTCCGCATCGTGATTTTTTCTTTCACGGTGGTTCCGCGGACCTGGTTGACTTTGGTCACCACCTCAGAGACACCAAAGATGGCCATGGCAAGCGCCACCAAGCTGATGCTGTCCGTCAGTTCAGGGATGTCGAAACTAAAGCGGGCGACACCGGAGTTCACATCGGTTCCAACGCAGCCTAACAGCAAGCCCAGCAACACCATCGCCAAGCTTTTGGCTGGCGAGCCCATGCTCAGTGTGGACGCCGCGATCAAGCCCATCAGCATGATGGAAAAATACTCGGCGGGGCCGAACTTGAAGCCAATTTCCGTGATGCTGGGCGCGAAGAGGATCAACAACGAGAGGCCGATCATCGAACCAACAAACGACGCAATTGTCGTTGTGAACAACGCGATGCCCGCTTTGCCCTTTTGGGCCATTGGGTAGCCGTCTAGGCACACAACAGCCGACGATGCCGAACCGGGCAGATTCAACAAAATTGATGCGGTAGAGCCGCCATAAGTCGCGCCGTAATAAACGCCGGCCAGCATGACGATCGCCTCTGTGGGCGGCATGTGGTAAGTGACAGGCAGCAGTAGCGAGATCGTTGCCAGCGCGCCGATGCCAGGCAACACGCCTACCAAGGTGCCGAGAAAAACGCCTGCGAAGCAGTAAATCAATACTGATGGCTGCAGGGCCGTTTGCAGGCCAAATAACAGGCCGTCCATGGTATCCATATGGTTATCTCCTAAGACCTAAAAGGGGTTCAAAAAAGCATCCCGCCGCTGGCGGGATGTGTGGCGCAAAGGCGCAGTCGTTAAGGGGTAGAGCAGAGCGCCGTTGGCGCCGTGTTCAGTAGCTCCAAGGCCAAATTGGAACCGTCATGCCGAGCCCAAAAATGAAGATGAGATAGATGAACGGTGCAACGCAGACGGCTAGGATGCCGCGTCCGCGCCAAGTGATGTCGTTGTCCGCCAAAGAGGCGAAGATGACAGTGACCATAGTGGCAAAAATCAAGCCGATGGTTTGAAGCGTTGAGCCAAAAAGCACCACGCTGCCAATAACGATGAACAGCGTTTTCCAGTTCACGTCAGGGCCCACGCCAGCTCGGAACCAAGCGGGCACCGCGATCAGCAGGCCTAGAAAGGCCAAGACGGCGCCCAATGCGATTGGAAAGTAAGCGGGACCCATTCGGTTGAGTGTGCCCATGTTGTAGCGTTGGGCGTAAATAACGAAGAAAAGGCCTACTGCTGTGATGAATAGGCCGCCAATAAGGTCAGTGGAATCTCTTTTGTTCATCGGCCATGATAGGGGTGGCCGAACGATCGTTTTCAGGCTAATTACATTTGTTTCACTTTTTCTGCAAATTAGCCCGTTTGAATAAAGGGTAAACCCGAAAATTTAGTCTTTAAGACAACACAAATAGGCAATAACCTTTGCCAGTTGACGGGATTACGTGCATGATTTTAGACCCCAAAAAGGTAGATGTCTTAGTCGAAAGATAGCTTTTTAGTAGCCTGAACAGCGTATTTTTGGCGAATGCTTACGCCGACCCAGCGGCATCGTCACCCACCCATGCCCGCCACAATCTTCCCCGCCAATGTCAGCAGCGGCGTACTCAGCAGCGCACGGACGTCGCTGACCGATGCAGGGCCGGTGACACTCATGTTGAGTACATGAACTGGCTGGCCGGGCACGTGCAGCGGCACCGCCAAGGCGACGACTTCGGGTTGCCATGCTGCTGCGCAATAACCATGTGTTTGCACATCATGGATGGCGGCGTTGATCTCAGGTTCAATCAACTCCCAAGCGGCGGTGCTGCGACGTTTGGCAAACAGCGCCATGAGCGCCAATCTCTGGTCTGGAGCGGTGGTCGCCAGCCAAGCGCGGCCTAGCGAGGTCAAGTCCATCGGCACGCGCTGGCCGGCGACCACGCTGCGCTGCGAGACACGGCGGTTGTAGCGGATCGATTCCAGGTAGACCATCTCGTCGCGGTCGGCCACCGCCAGACCGACATTGATGCGGTGCTGGACGGCCATCTCATGCATGAGAGGGGCCGCCACCTGCAACCAGCGCGAGCCCGTACGCATGGCGTGCGCCAAACTGAGCACCGGGCTAGCCAGCCGATAGGTGCGAAGTCGGGCGTCGTGCTGCAACCAGCCGCTGTCGACCAAGGTTTGCGTCAGCCGACTGACGGTGGAGGGCGACAAGCCAGTGCGTTCCGCAATCTCGCCATTGCCCAAGGTCTCAAGACCGGGCCGAAAGGCGCGCAACACGTCCATGCCGCGTTCCAGTGAACGGTTGGCTGACGAGCGACCCATGCGCGGCGCCAGATAGCTGGGGCGGTCGGCGTTGTCTGGATGGGGGCGTGCGGTTTTGGCCAAGGGGCGTGATTCCAACAGATGGAAAAATAGGATGACGCGCAAAAGTATGTCACATAGACTGCAACTATGAACAATTTACGCATCGCCATTCCTGACGACTATCAAAACTGCGTTCGCAGCTTGGCTTGTTTTTCCAAGCTGGCAGCGCATCAGGTGACGGTTTTCAATGACACGCTGCATGACGTCGAGGCGCTGGCAGAGCGTCTGCAGAACTTTGACGCACTGGTGCTGACGCGCGAGCGCACCGCCATCAGCGCCGCTTTGCTGGCGCGCTTGCCGAATCTGCGCGTCATCAGCCAGACCGGCAAGGTGGCCGAACACATTGACATCGCCGCTTGCACCGCACGCGGCGTGGCGGTGGTCGATGGGCGCGGCTCGGGTGCCGCCACGGCGGAGCTGACTTGGGCGCTGGTGCTGGCCAGCAGGCGTTACTTGGTGGACGAAGTCAATCGCTTGCAAGCCGGCCAGTGGCAAGGCCATCTGGGCCAACAACTCAGCGGTCAGCGTCTCGGCGTCTGGAGTTACGGCCGCATTGGCCGGCAGATAGCGGCTTATGGCCGTGCTTTTGGCATGCAGGTTTGGGTCTGGGGTCGTGAGGCGTCGTTAGCCGATGCTCGAGCCGATGGTTTTGAAGTAGCGCCATCGCGCGAGGCTTTTTTTGCGGGCAGCGACGTGCTCAGTCTGCATGTACGGCTGAACGCGCAAACCCGCGGGTTGGTCACCGCGGTTGATTTGGCGCTGATGCGGCCCGACGCGCTGTTCGTCAACACCAGCCGCGCTGAGTTGGTGGCTGAAGGCGCGCTGGTGGCGGCGCTAGAGCAAGGCCATCCGGGCTTTGCCGCCGTGGATGTCTATGAGGCCGAGCCGGTGATGGGCGCGCAGCACCCGCTGGTGCGCCATCCGCGAGCGTTGTGCAGCCCACACATCGGCTATGTCGAGAGGGATAACTACGAGCTGTATTTCGGCACCGCCTTTGACAATCTGAATGCCTTTGCAGCAGGCCAAACGAAGAACCTGGTGAATCCCGACGTCTTGACCTAGGCTGCGCTTTGGATCGTTGCCTACACTAGCGGCATGGCCAAAGACAAAACGATTTACACCTGCAACGACTGCGGCGGCACCAGCCCCAAGTGGTTGGGAAAATGCCCGCACTGCAATGCTTGGAACACGCTGGTCGAGGCCATCGCTGAAAGCAGTTCACAGGTCAAGAACCGCTACAGCAGCCAGTTCCAGTCACTCGCCAAAGCGTCTGAAGTCACCACGCTGGCGGACATCGACGCCACCGACATGGCGCGCACGCCGACCGGTCACGAAGAACTGGACCGCGTGCTCGGCGGCGGCATCGTTGAAGGCGGTGTGGTGTTGATTGGCGGCGACCCCGGTATTGGCAAATCCACCTTGCTGCTGCAGGCGCTTGATTCGCTGCAGCGTGCCGGTCAACGCACTTTGTACGTCACCGGCGAAGAAAGCGGCGCGCAGATTGCCTTGCGCTCACGCCGGCTCGGGCTGGACGGCTCGCAGGTGCAGGTGCTGGCTGAAATTCAACTTGAAAAAATTCTCGCCACCTTAGACCACATTCGGCCCACCATCGCCGTCATCGACTCGATCCAGACGGTCTATTCAGACCAACTCACCTCGGCTCCCGGCTCGGTGGCGCAGGTGCGCGAATGCGCCGCGCACCTGACGCGCGCGGCCAAAGCCAGCGGCGTTTGCATCGTGCTGGTCGGCCACGTCACCAAAGAAGGCGCCTTGGCCGGCCCGCGGGTGTTGGAGCACATGGTCGACACCGTGCTGTACTTTGAAGGTGACACGCATTCCAGCTTTCGGCTGGTGCGCGCCATCAAAAACCGCTTTGGCGCGGTCAATGAAATCGGCGTCTTCGCCATGACAGAAAAAGGCCTGAAGGGTGTGAGCAACCCGAGCGCCATCTTTTTAAGCCAGCATTCTGAGCCGGTGCCCGGCAGCTGCGTCATGGTCACGCTCGAAGGCACGCGGCCCTTGTTGGTTGAAATTCAGGCCTTGGTTGACAGCGGTGGCCCGAGCCCGCGGCGCTTGTCGGTGGGACTCGACCGTGACCGCCTGGCCATGCTGCTGGCGGTGTTGCACCGCCACGCTGGCGTGGCCTGCATGGACCAAGACGTGTTTGTTAACGCCGTGGGCGGCGTGCGCATCAGCGAACCGGCGGCCGACTTGGCCGTCATGCTGGCGATCGCCTCGAGCTTGCGCGGCAAGGCGCTGCCCAAAGGCTTTATCGCCTTTGGCGAGGTCGGGCTGGCGGGTGAAGTGCGGCCTGCGCCGCGCGGCCAGGAGCGTCTGAAGGAAGCCGCCAAGCTCGGTTTTACCGTGGCTATTGTGCCCAAGGCCAACGCCCCGAAAAAGAACGACAAGGCCTTCGAGGGCTTGACCATTCACGCCGTTGAACGGATTGAGGAAGCTCTTAATTTGGTGCGCAGCCTCGGATAAGGGGATGCTGGTACTCCAATCAAGCGGAGTGCGTCAGGAAAATTTTTCCTCTCTGAATTTGCTATCAGCGGATGCCGATATGTGTCACGTGCGCGAGCAGACCAAGTAAGCCAGCAACTCGTCCTGTAAGCACTCTCCACAGAGAGCGGCGCGCGACGCCTGCCAAAATAGCGCCATGAACTTTCAAAAATTCCTGATTCCGGCCGCTGGTGCGGCGATTGTCTACATGGCTTACCGCTTCTATGGCTGGGGCGGTGTGGGCATGGCCGCCAGCGTGTTGGTGACGTGGGTGTTGCTGCACTTCACGCGCATGATGCAGGTCCTCAAACGCGCAGCAGCCCGGCCGATTGGCTATGTCGACAGCGCTGTCATGCTCAACGCCAAGCTGAAACCGAAAGCCAGCCTGATGCATGTGGTGGCCATGACCCGTGCGCTCGGTGAGTTGCGCAGCATCAACGGCGTTCAACCGGAAGTTTTCCGCTGGACGGATGGCTCCAATTCTTATGTGGACTGCACGTTTGTCAACGGCAAACTGGCCGACCACAGCCTGACCCGCCCGACCCAGAATGCATTTGATACTGAGGATTCGGTGCAGATGACGGAAAACACGCCGCCAGCCCCTTAAAATCGCTGCTTTTGGGTTTGCAGCGACCTGCATGGTGCTGAGCCCTTTCATGTTTTCAATTGAGACGATAAGGATCAGCACATGTCATCAGTAGCACCCTCCATGGAAGACCGCGACGGCAAGATCTGGATGGACGGCCAGATGGTCGAATGGCGCGACGCCAAGATCCATGTGCTGAGCCACACCCTGCATTACGGCTGCGGCGCTTTTGAAGGCGTACGAGCCTACAAAATGCCGGACGGCGGCACGGCGATTTTCCGGCTCGAAGAACACACCGAGCGCTTGTTCAACAGCGCCAAGATCCTGCGCATGAAGATCCCCTTCACGCCGCAAGAAGTGATGGACGCTCAGCTCGCCGTGGTGCGCGAGAACAAATTGGAAAGCGGCTACATTCGCCCGCTGATCTGGATCGGCTCCGAAAAACTCGGCGTTAGCCCTAAAGGCAACACCATTCACGCCATGGTGGCGGCCTGGACCTGGGGCGCTTACCTGGGCGAAGACGGCTTGAAGCGCGGCATTCGCGTCAAGACCTCGAGCTTCACGCGCCACCACGTCAACATCACCATGATTCACGCCAAGGCGGTGAGCAACTACACCAACTCGATCCTGGCCAACATGGAAGCCACCGACGACGGTTACGACGAAGCGTTGCTGCTCGACCCGCAAGGCTTTGCCTCTGAAGGCGCGGGCGAAAACCTGTTCATCGTGCGCAAGGGCGTGGTCTACACGCCCGACTCCAGTGCAGGTGCCTTGAACGGCATCACCCGCAACACGATTTTTGCGATCTGCCAAGACCTCGGTCTGGAGCTGAAAGAAAAAGCCATCACCCGCGATGAAATATACATCGCAGACGAGGCGTTTTTCTCCGGCACCGCAGCTGAAGTCACGCCGATTCGCGAGCTGGACCGGATTGAAATCGGCAGCGGTTCACGCGGCCCGATCACGGAAAAAATCCAAGCAGCGTTCTTTGACATCGTCAACGGCCGCAACCCAAAATACGCCAGCTGGCTGAGCCGCGTTTAAGGCGCACAGCATGAGCAACAGCGACAAAAAAGGTGCGGTGGTTGAACTCCGCGCCAGCGAACTCAGCAGCCAAGGCGGCGTTTTCTGCCCGAATCCGAACATGACGCAGTGGAGCAGCCATCCGAAGGTGTACCTGGGCTTGGCCGAGAGTGGCCAAGCCCGTTGCCCTTACTGCGGCACGCTGTACAAGCTAAAAGACGGCGAGCACTTCAGCCCGCATCACTGAACTACAGCTGCCAAGGCCCGGTTAAGCCTGCAGATGGATTGGTAACTCGACGACAAACGAGGCGCCGCCGCCCGGATTGTCTTCGCAGCGCACGCTGCCGCCGTGGCGCTCGGCAATCGACTTGACCAAGGCCAGGCCCAAGCCGACGCCGCCGTCGCGTTCACTTGCACCGGGGAGCCGGTAAAACGGCTCAAAGATGCGTTCGCGCTGGTCTGCTGGCACGCCGGGGCCGTGGTCGCTGACGCGGATCACGGCGGTCGGTTGTGCCGTGCTGCCGCCTTGCGACAGGGCCAGCGTGACGTCGCCGTCGCTGTAACGCTTGGCATTTTCCAGCAGATTGCGCAGCAGTCGGCGCAGCAGCCGGGTTGAGCCGCGCAACTGCAGGCTGTGGGCGTTGTCGGTGTCGGCCTGATGGCCGAGTTCTGCGGTGAGTTCAGCCTTCACCCGCGAGCATTCTTCCGCTGCCAAACCGGTCAGGTCCAGAGTTTCAAAGGGCTCGGCATCGGCCTGCTTGGTGTCGAGCCGGCTGGCCAGCAAAATTTCGTCGATGAGTTGGTCGAGTTCGGTGATGCTGCGGGAGATTTCAATGCGTTGTGGCGAGCTGATGTCGGCGCTCATCAACTCCAGTCCCATGCGAATGCGCGTGAGTGGTGAGCGCAACTCGTGGGATGCATTCGCCAGCAAGTTTTTGTGCGCGTTCAGCAAGGCTTTTTGCGAATCCATCAACGTCTCAATGCGCTCTGCTGCACTGTTGAAACGTTCTGCGAGAAAGGCCACCTCGTCTTTGCCTTGCACCGGCACGCGGGCCGACAAGTCACCGCCGCCCCAGCGCTCAACGCCGCGTTGAAGGGCTTCGAGCCGCAAGGTCAGGCGCCGGATGATCGGGTAGGCGGCCAAGGCCACGGCCAAGCCAACCAAGGCGAGGGTCCAGAAAAATCCAAAGGGCGGTCGAAGCCAAGGGTTGCTGCCGGGCGATCGCTGCGGCCGCGGCAGGTGGACTTCCAGCGTTTTGCCGGCGGGGGGGAGGACA
>JABMMH010000221.1 GCA_013205645.1 Polaromonas sp.
GCCATCACGTCATACGCGCCGCCGTAAGCCTTGCGCGTGATGACGGTGATTTTTGGAACTGTGCACTCGGCATATGCGTAGAGCAATTTCGCACCGTGCTTGATGATGCCGCCGAACTCTTGCGAGGTGCCGGGCATGAACCCTGGCACGTCGACAAAGGTGATCACCGGAATATTGAAGGCATCGCAAAAACGCACAAAACGCGCCGCCTTGATCGAGCTCTTGATGTCCAAGCAACCGGCCAACACCAGCGGCTGGTTCGCCACGATGCCGACGCTTTGGCCTTCCATGCGCGCAAAACCAATGATGATGTTCTTGGCGTACTCGGGTTGAATCTCGAAAAAGTCACCGTCATCGACCGTCTTGACGATGAGTTCTTTCATGTCGTAGGGCTTGTTGGCGTTCTCGGGCACCAGCGTGTCCAGGCTGAGGTCCATGCGGTTGGCGGGGTCTGCGCTTGGGCGAACCGGGGCTTTTTCGCGGTTGTTCAGCGGCAGGTAGTTGTAGAGTCGGCGCAGCATCAACAGCGCTTCTACGTCGTTGTCAAAAGCCAGATCGGCCACACCGCTCTTGGTGGTGTGCGTGATGGCGCCGCCGAGTTCTTCTGCAGTGACTTCCTCGTGTGTCACGGTTTTCACCACCTCGGGGCCGGTCACAAACATGTAGGAGCTGTCTTTGACCATGAAGATGAAATCGGTCATGGCCGGGGAATAGACCGCGCCACCGGCCGAGGGGCCCATGATCATGCTGATCTGCGGTATCACACCGCTGGCCATGACGTTGCGCTGAAAGACGTCGGCGTAACCGCCGAGTGAGGCGACGCCTTCTTGGATACGCGCGCCGCCTGAATCGTTCAGCCCGATCACGGGTGCGCCGACTTTCATGGCCTGGTCCATCACCTTGCAAATTTTCTCTGCATGCGCTTCAGACAGCGCACCACCGAATACCGTGAAGTCTTGGCTGAAGACAAACACCAGCCGGCCATTGATCATGCCGTAGCCAGTGACCACGCCGTCGCCTGGAATCTTGTTGTCTTGCATGCCGAAGTCGTGGCAACGGTGCTCGACAAACATGTCCCACTCTTCAAAAGTGCCTTCGTCGAGCAACAGTTCCAGCCGCTCACGCGCTGTTAATTTGCCCTTGCTGTGCTGCGCATCGATGCGCTTTTGACCGCCACCGAGCCGGGCTGCAGCGCGTTTTTGTTCCAGTTGCTCAAGAATATCTTGCATGCATTGCTTTCTTTATGTAATAGCTTTTGTCGCTTGATCCAAATGCGCTGCCAGCAGCTTGCGTGATGCAATGGATGCGGGAATGTCGCCACTGACGACCTGGGTCATCAGTGCCGGCAGCAGCGCACTGACAGCCGGATTTTGCTTAAACGCCTGCTTCAGTCCGGCATCAATACGCTCCCACATCCACGCCAGCGACTGCTGTTGACGTCGATTGGCGAACTTTCCGTTGGCAGTTTGTCGAGCCTTGAACTCCAGCACTTCGGCCCAAAAAAGTGCCACGCCCTCGCCTTTCAAGGCACTCAGCAGCATGGCTTTAGGGTGCCAGTTGGTTTCCAGATAGCCGCTGAACATGCCCAGCAACTGCATCGCCGAGGTGATTTGCAGCTGTGCGCGCTGCGCAGCGATCGCGTCGATGTCAGCTTTGTTGATGACGACCAGGTCGGCCAGTTCCATGACGCCTTTTTTGATCGCCTGCAAATCATCACCGGCATTCGGCAATTGCATCAGCACGAACATGTCGGTCATGTTGGAGACCGCTGTTTCGCTCTGGCCGACACCGACGGTTTCAACGATCACCACGTCGTAACCAGCAGCTTCGCAGACCAACATGGCTTCACGGGTTTTTTCAGCGACACCGCCTAAAGTTCCGCTGGAAGGGCTGGGCCGGATGTAGGCTTTTTCATGGACGGACAGCATGTCCATGCGCGTTTTGTCGCCAAGAATAGAGCCGCCTGAAACGGTGCTGGACGGGTCTATCGTCAGCACCGCCACCCGATGACCTTGCGCGATCAGGTACAAGCCCAGGACTTCAATGAAGGTGGACTTGCCCACGCCCGGCACACCGCTGATGCCCAAACGAAACGATTTCCCAGTGTGCGGCAACAAGGTGGTGAGCAAGGCGTCTGCGTCAAGCCGATGATCGGCCCGGGTCGACTCCAGCAGCGTGATGGCTTTAGCGATAGCGCGGCGCTGCGCGGCGGCATCGCCCTGCAAAATCGAAACCAGCAACCCAGGCGAGCTCACTTCAGACAAGCCTTGATTTGCTCCAGCACATCTTTGGCGCTGGCCGGAATCGGCGTACCGGGACCATAGATGCCTTTGACGCCAGCCTCGTAAAGCATCTCGTAATCTTGGCGAGGAATGACACCGCCGACAAACACGATGATGTCGTCGGCGCCCTGCTTTTTGAGTTCGGCGATGATCGCTGGCACCAGCGTTTTATGACCTGCGGCGAGCGTCGACACACCGACCGCGTGCACATCGTTTTCAATCGCTTGACGCGCGCATTCTTCGGGCGTCTGGAACAGCGGGCCCATGTCAACGTCAAAGCCCAAGTCGGCAAAGGCCGTGGCCACCACTTTGGCACCGCGGTCATGGCCGTCTTGGCCGAGCTTGGAAATCATCACGCGGGGGCGACGGCCCTCGGCTTCAGCAAAGGCGTTGATTTCAGCTTTGAGGGTTTCCCAGCCTTCGGCCGAGTCATAAGCGGCAGCGTACACACCGGTCACCTTTTGCGTGTCGGCGCGGTGGCGTCCGTACACTTTTTCCAGCGCGTCGCTGACTTCACCCACGGTGGCGCGAAGCCGCACGGCTTGGATGCTCAAGTCCAGCAGGTTGCCGCTGTTGTTTTCTGCGGCGGCGGTTAACGCGTCCAGCGCGGCCAGTACGGCGGCATCGTCGCGCTTGGCCTTGATCGCTTTCAATCGCGTGATTTGCCCGTCGCGCACCGCCACGTTGTCGATGTCGCGGGTTTCAATCGCGTCTTCGGTTTTGAGTTTGTATTTGTTGACGCCAACAATCACGTCCTTGCCGCTGTCAATACGCGCCTGCTTTTCAGCAGCTGCCGCTTCGATCTTCAGCTTAGCCCAGCCGCTGTCCACGGCCTTCGTCATGCCGCCCATGGCGTCGACTTCTTCGATGATCTTCCAAGCGGCGTCGGCCATGTCTTGCGTCAGCTTTTCCATCATGTAGCTGCCAGCCCAAGGGTCGATCACATGTGGAATGTGAGTCTCTTCTTGGATGATCAGCTGCGTGTTGCGGGCGATGCGTGATGAAAACTCAGTCGGCAGCGCAATCGCTTCGTCAAAGCTGTTGGTGTGCAGGCTTTGCGTGCCGCCGAAGACAGCCGCCATGGCCTCGATGGTGGTGCGCACC
>JABMMH010000222.1 GCA_013205645.1 Polaromonas sp.
CCAGCCACATGGGCGCGCTTTTCTTGCGGGTAGGCAAACTCGAGCTTGAACATGCTGAGCAAGAGCTGCATGCGGTCAGCCTCGACCGGCCGGTCTTCATACAAATCATTCAGCAATGCCGTGGCGTGCACGTCCAACCCGAGGTGCCAGCGCCATGCTTCGTCGTCGATGTTTTGCAAGGGCTTGATGCGAACAACCACGCCCAGAAAGTGCAGCACCCATTTTTCAAGGACGCGGGCCAAGGCCGTCAGGCCGGAACGGGCGCGCGTCATGGTCAAGACCAAACCGTGGCTGAGGTCGTTGTTGACCTCGTGCGTCAGGTCTAGCAAGAAGTTGTAGCGCTCGCCGGCACGCCAATAATCCGCCGCGTTGGCGTCGGCCAGCACTTTCACTTGCACATCGCGCATCGGCGCCTTGGCCTCGGCCAGCAAGCGGCCAATGTCGCCCAAGCCGCCGGTCTCATTGAGCATGTCCAAAACGGTCAAATCGCCAGCCAGGATCTGACCCTCTTCGATTGAGATGCGCTGCGGGCGAAACAGCATTTCTGCGGCGCGCACTTCGTAGGCATCGCTGGCATCGTCCAGCACATTGCGCACGATGGCTTGCGCCAGCAGGTCCAAAAAGAGCGGCGGCACGCCCATCACGCCGCGCCTGAAGAGTCCCAGATAACAAGCTTCCAGCGTACCGGCGGCCAGCAACTCGTCCCGAAAGTTCACATAAAAGGTGTAGCTTTCACGGGCGTCCGGGTCTTTGATGGCGGCCAGCTCGACCAAGCCAACCGCCCGGCTAGGCGCGGCCAGCAATGCAGCGTGCAGCTTGCATTCATTGGGGCAAGACTCAGGCACCAAAGCCAGCTCGGGGCGCGCCAAGAAAAGACGCAGGTAATCATCAGTCGGCACCAGCCAACCGCGCGCGTTGCGCTGGAGTTGTCCGAATCCGCTGGAAGGCCAAAAATTTTGCATGAGCGTGATCGTCGCACAAAGCCGGGAGCTCACTGCTGAGCAGACGCGCCAGCAACTATTTGCGCGGCACAAGTAGCACCCTAAAATTTTTCTAAATAAGCGGTGCTGAAGGGGGAATTCCCTAGGTTGAGAAATTTGTTACACGGCTAATATCTGGCAGCACGCAAACAACAACTTGCCGACCATTGACCGCATCGATAACGCACGACACAGGAGAACGGATTTCCAACAGCCTCGCAGGCCATAAAGTCTGCGCCGCTTTTGATGGTGATCGACATTCATGAGCACTGAATACATTCTCGAAACGCAGGATCTCACCCGCGAATTCAAGGGGTTTGTCGCTGTTGACAAGGTCAACCTCAGAATCAAGCGTGGTTCCATCCACGCCTTGATCGGCCCCAATGGCGCAGGCAAGACCACCATGTTCAACCTGCTGACCAAGTTCTTGCCCGTGACTTCGGGCAAGATTTTCTACAAGGGCGAAGACATCACCAGCCGTCAGGCGGCCGAAGTGGCCCGAAGAGGGATGGTGCGGTCGTTCCAGATCTCGGCCGTTTTCCCTCACCTCACCGTGCTGGAAAACGTACGCATAGGCCTGCAGCGAAAGCTCGGCACCAGCTTCCATTTCTGGAAACCTGAGTCCAGCCTCTACGCACTCAACGATGAAGCCATGTCGCTGCTGGAGCAGGTGGACCTGGCCAGCTTCGCGCAGACGCAGACGGTCGAATTGCCGTACGGCCGCAAACGCGCGCTGGAGATCGCCACCACGCTGGCGCTAGACCCAGAGCTGATGCTGCTGGACGAACCCACGCAGGGCATGGGTCACGAAGACGTTGGCCGCGTGATGGATCTCATCCGCAAGGTGGCAGCCAACCGAACCGTGCTGATGGTGGAGCACAACATGAATGTGATCGCCAACCTCTCTGACACCATCACGGTGCTGGCACGCGGCTCGGTGCTGGCCGAAGGCCCGTACGCGATGGTGTCCAAAGACCCGCGCGTGCTTGAAGCCTATGTCGGCACCGCTGAGGAAACCGAATGAGCAAGGTACTGCTGAAGGTCGCCGACCTCAACACTTGGTACGGCGAATCCCATGTTTTGCACGGCATCAACTTTGAAATTTGCGAAGGCGAGTTGGTCACGTTGTTGGGCCGTAACGGCGCGGGCCGTACCACCACGATCAAGTCCATCCTGGGCCTTGTGGGCAAACGCACCGGTTCGATACAAATCGACGGCGTGGAAACCATCCATATGCCGACCAACAAAATTGCACGGCTAGGCTTGGGTTACTGCCCCGAAGAGCGGGGCATATTTTCGTCGCTGAGCTGCGAGGAAAACCTGATGCTGCCACCCAAGGTAGGCGAGGGCGGCATGAGTGTGGAAGAAATCTACGCGATGTTCCCCAACCTCCTGGAGCGCCGCCACAGCCAAGGCACAAGGCTCTCGGGCGGTGAACAACAGATGCTGGCGATGGCGCGCATCTTGCGCTCTGGCGCACGCATCTTGCTGCTGGACGAGATCACCGAAGGCCTGGCACCCGTGATCGTGCAGACCCTGGGCCGCGTGATCCGCGCGCTCAAGGCCAAGGGCCTGACCATCATCATGGTCGAGCAGAACTTCCGTTTTGCCGCGCCTTTGGCCGACCGCCACTACGTGATTGAACATGGCCAGATCGTGGCCACGGTCAACAAAAATGAACTCGAGAGCAAGTCCAACATGCTCAATGAGTATCTGGGCGTTTAACGCCCTTCCACCAAGAGGAGACTTCCACATGAAACGCAAGATGCTTTTGACCGCTGTGACCTCCGCCATCGCCCTCGTGCTGGCGGGTGGCGCTTCTTTTGCTGTTGCCCAGCAGGGCAAGCTGACCGGTAACGCCGTGAAGATCGGTGTGCTGACCGACATGTCCGGCGTGTACGCAGACTACGGCGGCCCGGGTGCCGTGGCTGCGGCCCGCATGGCCGTGGCCGACTTCGGCGGCACCATGTTCGGCATGCCGATCGAAGTGGTCAGCGCCGACCACCAAAACAAACCCGACATTGCCAAAAATGTGGCACAAGGCTGGTTCGACCGCGACGGCGTGGACATCTCGGTTGAAAACCTGAACTCCGCCGTCGCCTTGGCCGTGCAGGCCTTGGGCAAGGAAAAGAACAAGATCACCATCACGACGGGAGCCGCCTCGGCCCGCTTGACCAATGTCGATTGCGCACCCACCACCGGCATTCATTACCTGATGGATACCATTGCACTTTCCAACGTGGTGGGCAAGGCCATCGTGAAGGACGGCGGCAACAGCTGGTACTTTCTGACGGCCGACTACGCCTTTGGCCATTCACTTGAAAAAGACACCGGCGATGTGGTGAGGGCCGCAGGCGGTAAGGTCGTGGGCGCCGTGCGCCACCCGCTCTCCACGGGTGACTTCTCGTCCTTCCTGCTGCAGGCGCAAAGCTCAGGCGCCAAAGTGGTCGGATTGGCCAACGCCGGCGGCGACACTGTAAGCAGCATCAAGGCGGCTGCCGAATTCGGCCTGACCAAAAAGCAAAGTCTGGCCGCCCTGCTGATGTTGATCACCGACGTACACGCCATCGGCCTGCCCACAGCTCAAGGCCTGTACCTCACCGAAGCTTGGTACTGGGACCTGAACCCCGAGAGCCGTGCCTGGGCCGACAAATACAGCAAAGTGATGAATGGCCGCAAGCCGAACTCCAACCATGCGTCGGTTTACTCGTCCACCATGCATTACCTCAATGCCGTGAAGGCCGCAGGCACCGATGAGACGGCGGCCGTGATGGCCAAGATGAAATCCATGCCCATCAACGACATGTTCGCCAAGGGCGGCGTGATCCGCGAAGACGGCCGCATGGTGCATGACATGTACCTGTTCCAAGTCAAAAAACCTTCGGAGTCCAAGGGCGCTTGGGACTACTACAACCTCAAGGGCACTGTCAAAGGCGTCGACGCCTTCCTGCCGCTGGCGCAGAGCCAGTGCCCTGGCATGAAGAAGTGAGTTTGGGCTGATTTGAACTGAGACGACCGGGCGGACCGTGATTCACGGCCGCCCCTTTTCACCGGACTGCAATGACTGAATTATTTGGTATCCCGATCACCGCCTTCATGGGGCAACTCATGCTGGGACTGGTCAACGGTTCGTTTTACGCGATCCTGTCCCTGGGCCTGGCCGTGATCTTCGGCATGCTCAACATCGTCAACTTCGCGCACGGTGCCCTCTACATGATGGGTGCCTTCTTTGCATGGATGTTGCTTAATTACGCAGGGGTGAACTACTGGTTTGCTTTATTGCTCGCACCCATTGGGGTAGGCGCGATCGGCGCCCTGATTGAGATGACCATGCTGCGTCGTCTGCAGCAGCTCGACCACCTCTACGGTCTGCTGCTCACCTTCGGCCTAGCCCTGATCTTTGAAGGTACATTTCGCGAGTTCTACGGCTCCTCCGGTCTGCCCTACGAACTGCCCCAAGTCTTCCGAGGTGTTTTCGATCTAGGTTTTATGCTGCTGCCCAAATACCGTGC
>JABMMH010000223.1 GCA_013205645.1 Polaromonas sp.
TCAAGGCGCGCTGGCCCGATGTGCAAACCGAAGGCATTGGCGGGCCAAGCATGCAGGCTCGCGGCTTCAAAGCGCACTGGCCGAGCGAGAAACTCGCAGTGCGCGGCTATGTCGAGGTGTTGCGGCATTACCGCGAGATCGTCGGTATTCGCGCGCAACTCAAAACCCAATTGCTGGCCAGCCGGCCCGATCTGTTCATCGGCGTTGACGCGCCCGATTTCAATCTGGATTTAGAGGCGTCTTTGCGCGCGGCCGGCATCAAGACGGTGCATTTTGTCAGTCCCTCGGTGTGGGCGTGGCGGGCTGATCGGGTGGAGAAAATCCGCCGCAGCGTCGACCACGTGCTGTGCATTTTTCCTTTTGAGCCAGCCTTGCTGGCGCAGCATGGCATTGCCGCCACCTACGTTGGCCATCCGCTGGCCAATGTGATCCCGATGCAGCCTGACCAAGCCGCCGCACGCGCTGCGCTGGGCTTGTCGGCAGAGCATCCCGTGGTGGCCGTGCTGCCAGGCAGCCGGCAATCTGAAGTGCAGTATTTGGCTGTGCGATTTTTCAAGGCGGTAGCGCTGATCGCCGAAGCGCGACCCGGCACGCAATTCGTCGTGCCGGCCATTCCAGCATTAAAGGCCGCCATCGAGCGCGCAGCCGCAGATGCCGGTGTGCGGGGTCTCATCAAGATCGTTGAAGGTCAGTCGCATGCGGTATTGGCGGCTTGTGATGTGACCTTGATCGCCAGTGGCACGGCGACCTTAGAGGCGGCTTTGTTCAAGCGACCCATGGTCATCGCCTACAACATGAACTGGATTTCATGGCAAATCATGCGGCGTAAACAGCTGCAACCTTGGGTCGGCCTGCCGAACATTTTATGCGGCGAGTTCGTGGTGCCTGAGTTGTTGCAAGACGCAGCGTCGCCGCCCGCCCTGGCGGCAGCCGTGATCGACTGGCTGGAGGCTGCGGTTTCCGCACCCGAGAAAATACGCCACGTTCAAGATAAATTCAGCGCCTTGCATCTGCAACTGCGGCGCGACACAACTCAGTTGGCCACCGATGCAATCGAAAAAATCCTTCAAGGCTGAACAAGCGCTTTTCATCTGGGACAAGCCTGGCTTGCTGGCTGGAGTCGACGAGGCCGGCCGCGGCCCCTTGATGGGCCCGGTGGTCGCCGCGGCGGTGATCCTTGATGACTTGAAGCCGATCAAAGGTTTGGCCGACTCTAAAAAGTTGACAGCGCTGCGCCGCGACAAGCTCTACGACGAAATTCTGGGCAAAGCCCTGTGCTTTCACATTGCCCAGGCCACGGTCGAAGAAATTGACGAGCTCAATATCTTGCAGGCGACGATGTTGGCTATGCGGCGCGCAGTCGAAGGGTTGCGGCTCAAGCCGAACAGAGTGCTGGTCGATGGCAACCGCATCCCGACACTGGCGGTTGTGGCCCAAGCGGTTGTCGGCGGCGACGCCTTGGTGCCGGCCATTTCTGCAGCCTCTATTCTGGCCAAAGTTTGGCGCGATCGGTGGTGCCAAGCGTTTCATTTGGAGTACCCGCAGTACGGCTTTGCCACGCACAAGGGTTACGGCACGGCCGAGCATTTGGCGGCGCTGCGTGCGCACGGTGCTTGCCCGCAACACCGGCGAACCTTCCGCCCTGTGGCCGAGGTGCTGAAATGACGCACATCGCCTCCCGCGCCAATCCTTTCATCAAAACGCTGAAAAAGCTGGCCCACGAGAGCACGGCTTACCGCAAAGAAGGTTTGGTCTGGCTAGAAGGTGACCACTTGTGCCGTGCGGCGCTGGCCCGCGGACTCGCACCGCAGATCGCTGTTTTTTCTGAATCGTATTGGCCAAAAGCACCTGCTGAATGGGCTGCTACAGCCGGTAAAACGGTTGTTATCTCGGATGCCTTGTGGTCTGAGTTCAGCGGTCTGGAATCGCCAGCACCCATGGGTTTTGTCATGGCCTTGCCGCTGGCAACGCCGCTGTTGCCCGATGTGGCGACGGTCATTCTGGACCGGGTGCAAGACGCCGGCAATGTGGGCTCGATCTTGCGCAGCGCGGCCGCCTTCGGCTTCAAGCAGGTCGTCGCCTTGAAGGGCACGGCGGCCTTGTGGTCGCCCAAGGTGCTGCGGGCTGGTATGGGCGCGCATTTCGGTTTGCAGTTGATCGAAGGCCTTGAAGCCGATGCCCTGCTCGCTTTGAGCGTGCCTTTGGTCGTGACGAGTTCTCACGAAGGCGCTTATTTACACGAGCAAGTGTTGCCGTCGCCGTGCGCCTGGGTCATGGGCCATGAAGGGCAGGGCGTGAGCGCCGCCTTGATGGCGCGGGCGCAAGTCTCGGTTCGCATCGCCCAGCCGGGCGGTGAAGAGTCGCTGAATGTGGGGGCCGCCGCCGCCATCTGCCTGTATGCGAGTGCAACAACGGGGCCGACCTAGGCTGATGTTGAGCTTTGCTCGGCTATAATCAGGGGCTTTTCTAAACCCAGCTTTGCCCGAGCGCCGAGTCAAGCCAACACCCTCACTTAGCCGTCAACTTGCGTCCTTACCGGGGCCTTTTTGCGCACGCTTGGGCGAACCGTAACCACCCGGAGAACCCAGTGCTTTTGTCTCTACAGGGAACTACCCCTTCCGCCATTTTGGCGCTCGCAGACGGCACAGTCTTTATCGGCAATTCCATTGGAGCCGCAGGCTCCACCGTCGGCGAGGTGGTGTTCAACACCGCCATGTCCGGCTACCAGGAAATCCTCACTGACCCGAGCTATTGCCAGCAGATCGTGACCCTCACGTATCCGCACATTGGCAATTACGGCGTCAATCTTGAGGATGTTGAAGCCGATAAAGTCCATGCTGCCGGACTCATCATCAAAGACCTGCCGCTGATCGCGTCAAACTTTCGCCAAACGGCCACGCTGTCTGACTACCTTGTCAGCCAGGGCACGGTGGCGATTGCCAACATTGACACACGCCAGCTGACGCGTCACCTGCGCTCCAAAGGCGCACAAAACGGTTGCATCATGGCGCTGGCCGCTGGCGAGGCCGCCACGCCTGCGCTGGTTGCCAAGGCAGTTGCCGCAGCGCAAGCAGCGCCCAACATGTCGGGCCTCGACTTGGCCAAGGTCGTCTCGACCAGCCAAGCCTATGCTTGGACTGAAACCGAGTGGAAGCTCGGCTCGGGTTATGGCGTGTAGGCAGCGCCCAAGTTTCATGTGGTGGCGCTCGACTTTGGTGTGAAGAAAAATATTCTTCGCATGCTGGCTGAGCGCGGCGCCCGCATCACTGTAGTGCCGGCGAAAACCTCGGCGGCTGAGGTCCTCAAACTGAAGCCAGACGGTATTTTCCTAGCCAACGGCCCGGGCGACCCGCAGCCTTGCGACTACGCGATTGCTGCCGCGCGCGAGTTGATCGAAACCGGTATCCCGACCTTCGGTATTTGCCTGGGTCATCAGATCATGGCCTTGGCCAGTGGCGCCAAAACCTTCAAGATGAAGTTTGGCCACCATGGCGCCAACCACCCGGTCAAAGAACTGGACACCAACCGCGTCAGCATCACCAGCCAAAACCACGGTTTTGCGGTGGATGAAAAATCGCTGCCGGCTAATTTGCGTGCCACGCACGTCAGCCTGTTTGACGGCACTGTGCAGGGCTTGGCCCGCACCGACAAGCCGGCTTTCTGCTTCCAGGGTCACCCCGAAGCATCGCCGGGTCCCCATGACATCGCCTATCTTTTTGACCGCTTCACGGCGTTGATGGAAGCTGGGCCACAAGCGCCTGCTGGAGTTCAATAAATGCCAAAGCGCACAGACATCAAATCGGTCCTCATCATCGGGGCCGGCCCCATCATCATCGGTCAGGCTTGCGAGTTCGACTATTCCGGCGTGCAAGCCTGCAAGGCGCTGCGCGAAGAGGGTTACAAGGTCATTCTGATCAACAGCAA
>JABMMH010000224.1 GCA_013205645.1 Polaromonas sp.
ATCGACACGTGGTGGGGTCTGGTCGCGCCAGCCGGTACGCCGCCCGATGTCATTGCCAAGCTGAATCAGGCGTTTGTAGCCGCCCTGAATTCGCCCGAAACCAAAACCCGCTTTGCCAGCCTGATGGCCGAGCCGGTGGCCAACACGCCGGAGCAGTTTGCCGACTTCATGAAGCAGGAATTGGCGAAATACGAACGCGTGGTGAAGGCCTCTGGCGCGCGGGTGGACTGAGCCCCACTATTCGCCGACTTATTCGCCCAAATAAGCCACACGGACCCGCGGGTCTGTCAGCAAGTCTTTGGCTTGGCCGGTCATGGTCACCAAGCCCGACTCCATCACGTAGCCGCGGTCGGCAATGCCCAGCGCACGGCTGGCGTTTTGCTCGACCAGCAAAATAGTCACCCCACGCGCAGAGACATCGCGGATGACTTCAAAAATCTTGTCGACCATGATCGGCGACAAGCCCATCGACGGTTCGTCCAGCAGCAGCAACTTGGGGCGGCTCATCAAGGCTCGCCCCATGGCGAGCATTTGTTGCTCACCGCCCGACAGGGTGCCGGCCAACTGGTCTTTGCGCTCTTTCAGCCGGGGGAAAATGCCAAACACCATCTCGGTGTCGTTGGCGATCTCTAGCTTGTCGTTGCGAATGTACGCGCCCATCTGCAGGTTTTCTGAGATGGACATGCGCGCAAAAACACCGCGGCCTTCTGGCACCATCGCCAAGCCATCCCGCACCAAATCCCACGAGCCTTTGCCATGGATGCTGCGGCCCAAATACGCAATGTCGCCGTCTGCCGCTGGCAGCATGCCGGTGATGGCTTTCATGGTGGTGGTTTTGCCAGCGCCGTTGGAGCCGATCAAGGTCACCAACTCACCTTCCTTGACTTCAAAGTCGACACCCTTGACCGCCTTGATACCGCCATAAGCGACCTTCAGTCCGCTGACTTTGAGCAGTGTATTTGCCATGATCTGCGCCCCTTCAGTGGCCGGTGCCCAGATAGGCAGTGATGACTTTTTCATTTTTTTGCACGTCAGCGGGCACACCCTCGGCAATCTGTTTGCCATAGTCGAGCACCGTCACGCGGTCGCACAACCCCATCACCAACTTGACGTCGTGTTCGATCAACAAGATGGTGCGCTGGTCTTTGCGGATTTGGTCGATGAGTTCACGCAGCTGCACTTTTTCAGTGGCGTTCATGCCGGCGGCCGGTTCGTCCAAGGCAATCAGTTGCGGGTCGGTGGCCAAGGCGCGGGCGATCTCCAGCCGGCGCTGGTCGCCGTAGCTCAGCGTACGCGCTTTGAAGTCAGCATATTGAGCAATGCCAACGTACTCCAACAACTCATGCGAGCGTTTGGCAATCGCTTTTTCTTCGGCCTTGAAACCAGGCGTTTGAAAGATCGCCCCGATCAAGCCTGAATGGGTGCGAACGTGCCGGCCGACCATGACATTTTCGAGCGCCGTCATCTCGGCAAACAAACGAATGTTCTGGAAAGTCCGGGCAATGCCCGCTTTAGCAACTTCATGCACCGCGTTGGGTTTGTAGGGCTTGCCGGCCAGCTCAAACGTGCCGCTGTCGGGCGTGTACAAACCCGTCAGCACATTGAAAAAAGTGGTCTTGCCGGCACCGTTCGGACCAATCAGTCCATACACTTGACCGCGTTCAATATGGATGCCGACATCCGACAGTGCCTGCAAACCGCCAAAACGCTTCGACACACCGCTAACTTTGAGAATGGTTTCGCTCATCGCCATACGCCTTAAGCTGTCGGTTTGCTAAGAGACTTGCCATGCTCAGGCGCTGGCCACAGGCCGCGCGGCCGCAGCAACATGATGCTGATCATGGCGAGCGCAATCAGCAGCTGACGCAAAATAGCGGCGTCAACTCGGCCGCCCGTCATGGCCTGCAGCGGCCCAGCCACATGGCGCAATACTTCAGGCAAAGCCGCCAGCAACAAAGCACCCACGATGACGCCGGGCAAATGGCCAATGCCGCCCAAAACCACCATGGCGACAATCATCACCGACTCCATCAGGCTGAAGGATTCCGGTGAGACAAAACCCTGGAATGCCGCAAACATGGCACCCGAGACACCGCCAAACGTTGCGCCCATGCCGAACGCCAGCAGCTTGAGGTTGCGGGTGTTGATGCCCATCGCCTTGGCGGCAATTTCGTCTTCACGCACCGCCATCCAGGCGCGGCCAATGCGGGAATTTTCCATCCGATGGCAGATCACCACCGAGACAATCACCAGCGCCAAAAAGAAATAGTAATACAGCGACACCGAGGCAATCTCAAAACCGAAAACTTCCAAAGGCCGGTTCAGCGGGACGCCGAAAAAAGTGATGCCGTCAATCTGGCTGATGCCTTTCGGTCCATTGGTCAGGTTGATCGGCCGATCCAGATTATTGAGAAACACGCGGATGATCTCGCCGAAACCCAGCGTCACGATGGCCAGGTAGTCGCCGCGGAGTTTCAGGGTCGGCGCGCCCAGCAGCAAGCCAAACAAACCCGCCAGCGCTGCGGCCAAAGGAATCACGATCCAAATAGGCAGATGCAAGCCGTTCGGAAATGCCTGCGCAATGGCAGGAAAAGATTCAGCCAAATGCGGTGAACCCAGCAAGGCAAAGAGATAAGCGCCGACCGCGAAAAACGCGACGTAGCCCAGGTCCAGTAAGCCCGCGTAGCCCACCACAATATTCAGGCCCAAGGCCAGCAGCACATAGAGCAGCGCCATGTCGACGATGCGCACCCAAGCGTTGCCGCCTTGCTGCAACAGCAGTGGCAGCACCAGCATGGCCAGTGCTGCGAGCAGAAAAGAAAGCAGTCTGTGTTTTTTCATGGGATGCTTTTCAAGATCACTCAGGCTCGATCCGCCACCCGCTCACCGAGCAGGCCTTGCGGTCTGAGTGTCAACACCACAATCAACACGATGAAAGCAAAAATGTCGGAGTACTGGCTGCCCAACACACCGCCCGTCAGCGGGCCGATATAACCCGCGCCGATCGACTCGATCAGTCCCAGCAAGATACCGCCCAGCACCGCGCCGCCAAGATTCCCGATGCCACCAAAGACAGCCGCAGTGAACGCTTTCAAGCCGGGTAAGAAGCCCATGGTGTGCTGCGCTGTACCGTAGTTGGAGGCGTACATGACGCCGGCCAAGGCCGCGAGAATCGCACCGATGATGAAGGTCGCAGAAATGACGGTGTCAGGCCGCACGCCCATGAGACCGGCCACGCGGGGATTCTCTGCCGTCGCACGCATAGCCCGACCCAGCCGCGTGTAGTTGACGACGTACATCAAGATCGAAAGCGACACCGCCGTTGCGCCAAGAATGAAAATTTGGGTGACGGTGATGACGGCGCCAGCCACCTGCAAGGGCTCGGCGGGCAGCAGTGTCGGGAACGACTTGTAGTTGGGCTTCCAGATCATCATGGCCAGCGTTTGCAGCAAGATGGACATGCCAATGGCCGTGATGAGCGGTGCCAGTCTGGGCGAGTTACGCAAAGGCCGGTAAGCGATTTTTTCAATCGCAAAATTCAGCGTGCCGCAGACGATGAAGGCGATCAGCAGCGAGATCAGCAAGATCAGCCAGCCGGGCGTGCCGGGCATGGCTTCTTGCATCCAGACGATGATGGTCCAGCTGGTGAGCGCGCCGACCATCAACACCTCGCCGTGCGCAAAATTGATCAAGTTGATGACGCCGTACACCATGGTGTAACCCAAGGCGATCAAGGCATACATGCTGCCCAACACCAGACCATTGATGATCTGCTGAAGAAAGATGTCCATCGCGTGGCTCCGAAAAGTTCAGGTGGCCGACGGCTTGGTCGGTGGCTTGGCAGCAGCGTCCAGCGCCCGCAAATGCGCCAGCTTGTCGGCGATTTTTGTCTCCAAGCCACGCGGCACTGGCTGATACCAGTCCGGTTCGGGCATGCCGTCTGGCAAATAACTTTCGCCGGCGGCATAGGCTTCGGGCTCGTCATGAGCATAGCGGTATTGCCGGCCGTGTCCTAGCTCTTTCATCAACTTGGTGGGCGCGTTGCGCAGGTGATTCGGCACTTCACGCGAACGGTCAGACTTGATGAACGCCTTGGCCTGGTTGTAGGCCGTGTAGCCGGCATTGCTCTTGGGCGCCATGGCCAAATAAATCACGGCTTGGGCGATGGCGAGATCGCCCTCAGGTGAGCCCAGTCGCTCGAAAGTCGCTGCTGCATCGTTGGCGATCTGCATGGCGCGCGGATCGGCCAAGCCAATGTCTTCCCAAGCCATGCGCACGATGCGGCGCGACAAATAGCGCGCGTCTGCGCCGCCATCGAGCATGCGGCACAACCAGTAGAGCGCGGCATCCGGGTGCGATCCGCGGACTGATTTGTGCAACGCTGAAATTTGGTCGTAAAAGTTGTCGCCGCCTTTGTCGAAGCGGCGCGCATTCAGGGTCAGCGCGTTCTGCAAAAATTCCGCATCGATGCGCTTCACGCCAGCAACCGCCGCCGCGCTGGCCGACTGCTCCAGCAGATTCAACAAACGACGTGCATCACCATCGGCGTAACCCACCAGCGTGTTCACCGCAGTGTCGTCAAGCTCAAGGTCGGGCAGTTCACTGGCTTGAGCGCGGCGCACCAGCGATTGCAATTCGTCATCACTCAGCACTTGCAAGACGTAGACCTGCGCCCGCGACAGCAAGGCCGAGTTGACCTCGAACGACGGGTTTTCGGTGGTCGCACCAATGAAGACCACCAAGCCAGACTCGACAAAGGGCAGCAGCCCATCTTGCTGGCTCTTGTTGAAGCGGTGAATCTCATCGACGAACAAGATCGTCTTGCGGCCGAGCGCGAGGTTTTGCTGGGCCTGCTCCATGGAGGCGCGAATGTCTTTGACGCCGGAAAACACCGCCGACAGCGCTATGAACTCATAACCGAAGGCACTGGCGGTAAGCCGGGCCAGCGTGGTTTTGCCAACGCCGGGCGGGCCCCACAAAATCATCGAATGCGGCTTGCCGGATTCAAACGCCAAGCGCAGTGGCTTCCCCGGACCAATCAAGTGCGATTGGCCCACCACCTCGTCTAGGTTTTTGGGGCGCAAGGCCTCGGCCAGCGGCGCAACAGGGGCCTTGTCAAACAGGTCGACCATGGACTGGTTTATTGACGCAGCACGTCAGCGCCGGCCGGTGGCTTGAATTGAAAATGACTGGCGCTGAAAGTTGGATTGGCTTCGAAGCGTGAGAACGTCATCACCGAACGTTGACCAAAACTGTCCAAAATTTCCAGTGACGCCAACTCACTGCCTTGCGCTGTCAGCCTGAACCCAACGCTGATGTTTTGCACTTGTCCGTCGCGCGTTTTGGGGGTCGCCATGACCCACTGCAAGCCGGCTTTTTCAGGCAAGGCGCTGAGGGTGAAATCAGCCTGCAGGCCTTTCAAATTGCCCGCAGCAGCAATCACGGCGGCCGGCGTGCCATTGAGGACCTGCGACAACTTGCGCGTCGTCACTTGGTTCAAATCGACATCGTGGAGCCACAGCGTTTCACCGTCGGCGACGATGGTTTGCTCGAACGGTTTTTGATAAAAAAACCGGAAGCGATTGGGCCGCAAAAACTCAAACGTACCGGTTGACGTCTTGACTCTGGGAGCCTCGCCGGTGCGGGCAGGTGAAGTCACAGTCTGAACGAAATCAGCGCGGCCGCTGCGGGTCTCGCTGACGAATCTCTCCAGACTGTCCATGCCGCTGTTGCCCGCGGTCTGTGCTGAAGCGCTGAGCGAGACGACGGCCAAAAAAGCCGTCAGCAACACGCCGGTGGAGACTGCTTTAAAAATAGAAAGTGTGTCGTTTTGCATGGGTTTATTCGGCTCTTGCAGGGATCAAAATTTCGCGTTGGCCGCTGCCAGACATGGTGCTGACCAAGCCTGATTTTTCCATTTCTTCAAGCATGCGTGCGGCGCGGTTGTAGCCAATTTTCAAGTGGCGCTGCACCAGCGAAATCGAGGCTTTGCGGTTCTTCAGCACAATCTCCACCGCTTGGTCGTACATTGGGTCTTTCTCGCCAGCGGGGTCGCCAGCACCCAGCGCATCATCCTCGCCGTCGACGGTGCCGCCTTCGAGCACGCCCTCGATGTAATTGGGTTCGCCTTGTTGCTTGAGATAAGCCACCACGCGGTGGACTTCCTCGTCACTGACAAACGCGCCATGCACACGAATCGGGAAGCCTGTGCCACTCGGCATGTACAGCATGTCGCCCATGCCGAGCAAAGCTTCGGCACCCATCTGGTCAAGAATGGTTCGGCTGTCGATTTTGCTGGAGACTTGAAAACTCAAGCGAGTCGGAATGTTGGCCTTGATCAGACCGGTGATGACGTCCACGCTCGGGCGTTGTGTGGCCAGCACCAAGTGGATGCCAGCGGCACGGGCTTTTTGCGCCAACCTGGCGATCAGCTCTTCGATTTTTTTGCCGACCACCATCATCAGGTCGGCCAACTCGTCAATCACCACCACGATGAACGGCAAGCGCTCAAGGGGTTCGGGTTGCTCGGGCGTCAGGCTGAAGGGGTTGTAAATAAACTCTTCGCGCTCGGCGGCTTCGTCAATCTTGACGTTGTAGCCGGCCAGATTGCGCACGCCGAGTTTGCTCATTAATTTATAGCGGCGCTCCATTTCAGCGACGCACCAGTTCAGGCCGTGAGCCGCTTGGCGCATGTCTGTGACCACTGGCGCCAGCAGGTGAGGAATGCCTTCGTAAACGCTCATCTCAAGCATCTTCGGGTCGATCAGCAGCAAGCGCACATCGCGCGCATCGGCCTTGTACAACAGGCTCAAGATCATCGCGTTGATACCCACCGACTTACCAGAACCGGTGGTGCCTGCCACCAAGCAGTGCGGCATTTTGGCAAGGTCGGCCACCACCGCGTTGCCGCCAATGTCTTTGCCCAAGCCAATCGTCAAAAGAGACTTGGCCTCATGGTAAGTTTTTGAGCCTAGGATTTCACTCAACTTGATCGACTGTCGCTTGGCGTTGGGCAGTTCCAGCGCCATGAAGTTTTTGCCCGGAATGGTCTCGATCACGCGGATCGACACCAAACTCAGCGCACGCGCCAAATCTTTTGCGAGATTCACCACCTGCGAACCTTTGACGCCAGTGGCCGGCTCGATTTCATAACGGGTGATCACCGGGCCGGGCGCAGCCGCCACCACGCGCACCTCAACGCCAAAGTCCTTGAGCTTTTTCTCAATCAGGCGCGAGGTCATTTCAAGCGTCTCTTGCGCCACGCTTTCTTGGCGAAGCAGCGCACCGTCGAGCAAGTCGACCTGTGGCAGCTTGGAATCCAGCATGTCCGTGAAGAGCGGCTTTTGACGTTCTTTGGCGACCCGCTCGCTCTTCGGAATATCGACATACGTCGGCTCAATCACCACCGCAACCGGGTGATGCTCCTCCATCTCAACACGCTCGTCATGCAAGATTTCTTCGCGTTCACGGGCGGCAGCGCGGCCCACTGCCAAGTCTTCGGCCAGCTCGCGCTTTTCGCGACGTGAGTCGACCAACTCGTCAATCCAGGCACCGATGCGCTGCGCCGTGTTGGCCCATGAAAAGCCGAACACCACGGAGACGCTGATGACGCCGAGCGCAATCCAGACCAAACCGGACCCAGTGAAGCCCAGGTATTTGACGCTGGCAGGGCCCGCCAAATAACCCAGTACACCACCCGCATGACCCGGCAAGGCCAGCTCAAAACGGTACAAACGCGACCACTCCAGCGCACTGCTGGCCAACAAAAGCAACACAAAGCAGGCCCAGAACTTGACGCGTTCTGCAGGCTGCTTGTCCGACACTGACAACGACTCACCGCGCAGCCAGCGCGCCAAAGACACCACCCAAGCGCGGACCCCGACAGCCAGCGTCCACCAAACAGAAAAACCCAGTAAGAAATAACTGCCGTCAGCCAACCAAGCGCCAAAGCGGCCACCCCAGTTACGGGCGACCACGGTCGCCGCGTTGGTATCCAGCGCGCCGGTCGTTGACCAAGCCACATCGTTCAAGGTGTAGCTGAGCAAAGCGGCCAGCCAAAAGACAAGGGCCAGCAGGCCCAGAACCAAGCCCAGCTCTTGGGCGAAACGGCTAACGCCAGTCGCCTCAGTAGGGGGCACGGCGTTGCGTGAATTCAGTGTGTCTAGTGAGTAAGTCATGGGGCACCTGAGAGCTTACCGCAGTTGGATACGCCCGTTGGCGCGCACCCAAATAGCTTGGGCTTGAGTCATGACAAGTGTTCAGCCCTTGCACAGCAGCGTCTTGCCCGATTTCTTACAATGGTTTCTTTATTTGCGCGGAAAAATTCCACATGACGAAACACTCCAAGGTCCTTATCCTCGGCTCAGGCCCGGCCGGCTACACCGCAGCGGTCTACGCAGCGCGCGCCAACCTCAACCCGGTGCTGGTCACGGGCATCGCCCAAGGCGGTCAACTCATGACCACCACCGACGTCGACAACTGGCCGGCCGACCCACTGGGCGTTCAAGGCCCTGAGCTGATGCAGCGCTTTTTGGAGCACGCCGAACGCTTCAAGACCGAAATCCTGTTTGACCATATCAACAAGGTCGACTTCAGCCAACGCCCTTTCACCCTGACCGGCGACAGCGGCACGTACACCTGCGATTCGTTGATTCTGGCCACTGGCGCATCAGCCAAATACCTCGGTTTGGAGTCTGAAACAGCCTTCATGGGCCGCGGCGTGTCGGGCTGCGCCACCTGCGACGGTTTTTTCTACCGCGAACAAGAAGTCTGCGTGGTTGGCGGCGGCAACACCGCTGTTGAAGAAGCGCTGTATTTGTCTAACATCGCCAGCAAGGTGTACTTGGTGCACCGCCGCGACAAGTTCAAAGCCGAAGCCATTTTGATTGACAAGCTGCACGAAAAAGTCGCTGCCGGCAAGATCGTTCTGAAAACACACCGTACGCTGCAAGAAGTGCTGGGCAATGCCGCTGGCGTCAATGGCGTGCGCCTGCAGAGCACAGAAGACAACAGCACCGAAGACTTGGCGCTGCAAGGCTGTTTCATCGCCATTGGTCATCATCCCAACACCGACATTTTTGAAGGTCAGCTGGACATGAAAGACGGCTACATCATCACGCGCGGGGGTTTGCAAGGCTTCGCTACCATGACCAGCGTACCGGGCATTTTTGCCGCTGGCGACGTGCAAGACCACGTGTACCGTCAAGCCATCACCAGCGCCGGCACAGGCTGCATGGCGGCGCTGGACGCGCAACGTTTTCTTGAACAAAACGATTGAGAACACCCTGAAAATGTCCTCTGATTGCGCCGCGCAAAGATGAGGACTTCTCAGGCTCCGCGTTTCAGGCTATAATCGATGGCTTGGCTGAGTCCTCATGGTGACCATGGGGCCGGCATCCGAATTACTTTTTTTATACGGAGAGTGCTCATGGCACGCGTCTGTCAGATTACGGGCAAAGGCCCGATGGTGGGAAACAATGTTTCTCACGCTAACAACAAAACCAAACGTCGGTTCTTGCCTAATTTGCAATACCGTCGTTTTTGGGTCGAGACTGAGAACCGTTGGGTGCGTTTGCGCGTCACCAGCGCTGGCTTGCGTCTCGTTGACAAGCTGGGCATCGACGCGGTCTTAGTTGACCTTCGTGCCCGCGGTGAAATCTAAGGAGAATCATCATGGCTAAAGGCGCACGCGAAAAAATCAAGCTGGAATCAACTGCCGGCACGGGTCATTTCTACACGACCACCAAAAACAAGAAAACCACGCCTGACAAAATGCTGATCATGAAATTTGATCCCAAGGCACGCAAGCACGTGGAATATAAAGAAATCAAGCTGAAGTAATTCAGTGCGTTTCTGGTGCTTCGGCACCGACAAATGAACCCGCCCTTCCTGGCGGGTTTTTTTATGGCTGAAGCGCAGTGGCGTACTGCGTCTGAGTGCAGAGGTTTGGCTTGGAGCTGCGGTCTCATACTGGGGTAGCAGAAATCGACCCCATCCCCAAGCCAAACCTCTGTCGCGCGACATTGATGAGGGGCGAGAAGAGAAGGCAAGAAAAACAAGCCACCGCGCAGTACCCGCATTTTATCTACCGACCAGTCGCCACAGACTCACCGCTGAAGGCTTGGCCCGGGGGTCGATTTCTGGTACCCCAGTATGAGAGCTCCGGGCCAAGCCTTCAGCGGTGCGAAGCAAGCAAGCTCACTCGATGACCATAGAACAGCAGAGGCCCACAAAAAAGCCGCTCCGAGGAGCGGCTTTTAATGAACAAAGACAGACGTCAAGCAGAGTATCAGGCCCGAGCCGAACGCAGCTTGAGAGAAAACTCCTTCAAAGCTGCAATGCCACTGTCTTCAGCCCGATGACACCAAGCCTGCAGATCCACAGCCAATTGCTCGCGTGAGGTCGACGTGCTCAGCCACATTTGACGAAGCTCTTCACGCATGGTGACCATTTTGTCGAGCACCGGGTGCTCTGCACGAACTTGAGCCAATTGTGTGCGGGCTTCAGCGGGCACCTTGTCGTCGTCGCGGTGCAACCAGCGGTTGGCCAGTTTCAGAGCCGACACATCAGCCTGACGAGCCTTCAACGTTAGGATTTCCACCTTACCAGCGCGACGCAGTTCACGGGCAAAACGCGCCATGACTTCGTAGCGATGAGCAATCAACGCTTCCAGCGTCTTTTCATCGGCCACAGGGCGAATGCTGCCATGCTGAAGCTTAGGCGGCACCTTCTTGACACTGGCCAAGCCAACGCTCTTCAAGATGGTGATGTACATCCAACCAATGTCGAACTCGTAAGGCTTGATCGACAGCTTGGCCGACGTTGGGTAGGTGTGATGGTTGTTGTGCAACTCTTCACCGGCAATGATGATGCCCCAAGGCGAGATGTTGGTGCTCGCGTCTTGCGCTTCAAAATTGCGGTAGCCCCAGTAATGCGCAGCACCGTTGATGATGCCGGCCGCCATGATGGGCGTCCAGGCCATTTGCAAAGCCCAGACAGCCAGACCACCAGCACCAAACAGTGCCAAGTCAATGATCATCATCAGGCCAACGCCTTGCCAAGAAAAGCGCGTGTACAAATTGCGCTCGATCCAGTCATTCGGCGTACCGTGGCCAAAACGGGCCATGGTTTCCAGGTTCTTGGATTCTTTACGGTAGAGCTCAGCGCCCTGCGTCAGCACTTTTTTGATGCCGTGCACGTGGGGGCTGTGTGGGTCTTCAGCTTGCTCGCATTTGGCGTGGTGCTTGCGGTGAATCGCCGCCCACTCTTTGGTGACCTGACCTGTTGTCAGCCACAACCAGAAGCGGAAAAAATGCGAGGCAATCGGGTGCAAGTCCAGCGACCGATGGGCCTGATGGCGGTGCAAGAAAATAGTCACGCTGATCATGGTGATGTGCGTGACCGCCAAGGCGAACAGAACAATCTGCCACCAAGCGATATTCCAGAGGCCGTTAGCCAGCCAGTCGAGGCCGGCGTCAAATAAAGTCATTACGAGTCCTTATAAACAGTTCGCAGCGGACAGCCGTGACGTAGCAAGGCGTTCCGAACACTCATCATTGTAGGCTGACAAGCCAAAAACACCAAGCCCCGTAGGGGAATATCTCATCTTGGCATCAAACGTTAAAAATCAACTTCAAGCAGACAACGATCGTTATCTGCTGCGATATTCAGACCTCAGCTGGGGTCGAATCCGCTTTTTGCCAGACTGCAGCAAAGAAACCGTCGGTCTGATGCTGGTGCGGCCAGAGGCGCAAAAATGCGCCAGAGCACAATTTCGGCGCGTTCTCAACACCGGCTTGCGTCAAGACCTCAGCCGCTTGGAGCAAATGGAAGCCCGGGTTAGCCGCGCTGAAGGCCTCAGCAATGTGCTCGTTCTCTTCTTTCAACAAGCTGCAAGTGGCATACACCAAACGACCCCCCGGCTTCAAAAGCCGGGCTGCGCTTTGCAAAATCGCTGTCTGCTTGGCCGACAACTCGGCAACCAGCTTTGGGTTTTGCCTCCACTTGAGATCCGGATTACGCCGTAAAGTTCCCAAGCCGGAGCAAGGCGCATCCACCAGCACACGGTCGATTTTACCGGCCAGACGTTTGATGCGGTCATCGCGCTCATGTGCAATCGCCACCGGGTGCACGTTCGACAGGCCGCTGCGGGCCAGTCGGGGTTTCAGCGCATCAAGCCTATGACCCGAGGTATCAAAGGCATAAAGCCTGCCGGTACCGCGCATACTGGCACCCAAGGCCAGCGTTTTGCCGCCCGCGCCGGCACAGAAGTCAACGACCATTTCGCCGCGCTTGGCATCGACCAGCACCGCCAACAACTGCGAGCCTTCATCCTGCACCTCAATCGCGCCACGGGTGAAGGTGTCGAGCTTGCCGAGTTGAGCCTTGTCACGCACGCGCAAGCCCCAGGGTGAAAACGGGGTGGCAGTGGTCATCACACCCGCCTTGGCCAGTTCTTTTTGAACGTCAGCGCGCTTGTCCTTGAGCGTATTGACGCGCAAGTCGAGGCCGGCTGGTGCGTTCAGGCTGTCAACCAGTGGCCAGAACTCAGCGCCGAGTTGCTCACGAAGCGAGTCGACCAGCCACTGCGGCAGGTTGTGGCGATGGAGTTCCATCAGGTCCGATGGCTTGACCTGGTCACACCGTGTCAGCCAATCTTTTTCCTGGTCGTTCAAGGCGCCCAACAAAAAATCACGTTCTGCGGCAAAGCCCAGAATCGCCAAGCGGCGCTCAATCGGTCCACTGCCAGCCTGCGCCAGATTGGTAAACAAGGACTTCTTGCGCAGCACGGTGTAGATGGTTTCGGCCACGGTGGCGCGCTCTCTAGGGCCGAGGCGCTGCTCACGAAAATGGCGAGATACCACCATGTCGGCGGGGTGATCAAATTTAAGAACCTGCTTGATAAGCTCGGAACAACTGTCTAATAGGGCGTTTGGGTGCATGCGGGTATTGTCCCACTGCGCTCATGCGTGCGCTTGCGCCAACCGTCACCCTTCACGAAAATACCATGTCAGACCCCTTGCCCACCCTGATCGAAACACCGAAGGGCCTGTACCGGCACTACAAAGGCCTGATGTATGAAGTCCTCGGCACCGTGCGACACAGCGAGAGCCTGGAGCCCATGACCTTGTACCGGGCGCTTTACGGCGAACGTGGAATGTGGGTCCGGCCGGCCGCCATGTTCGAAGAAGAGGTGGTGATTGACGGTTTAAGACAAGCGCGCTTTCAGCGCCAGCCAGACTGAGGCCTTTGCAGTCGATAATCGCGGGTTATGTCCGACACCATCGAAATCGAAAAACAAGTCAAGCGCCGCCGTACGTTTGCCATTATTTCCCACCCTGACGCGGGTAAAACCACGCTGACTGAAAAGCTGCTGCTGTTTTCAGGCGCGATTCAAATCGCCGGCTCGGTCAAGGCCCGCAAGGCCGCAC
>JABMMH010000225.1 GCA_013205645.1 Polaromonas sp.
AGCTTGACCGAGCAGCCGCGCACGTCTTGGCGGCCGCGTTTGAGGATCAACACCACGTCATAAGCGGTGCAACCGCCAGCACCGGCCAACACGGTTTCCATAGGGCGCGGGGCCAAGTTGGCACCGCCGTTGCCTGGCTTGGCCGCATCGGGCGCGCCGTCCATCACCAGCGTGTGGCCGCTGGCCGTTTTGGCCACAAACGACATGGCAGAACCTTCCCCAGGGACCCCTTGCGGTCCCGCCCAACTGACTATGCACTCCATGAATGACACTCTTTCTATTTCAAAATATTGACCATTGAACACCAAAGGATGTTGCAGCGCAGCATGGCTCAGCTATACTCAATACATCGTAACAATGCGCTGTATCAACAGCCCTTGATTGTTGCACCGGTTGTCTCCTCCACTCCTCAAAGAGTGGATTAACAGGTCCAGGTCTTCGTGATCTGGACCTTTTTTTTGGCCCCCTTATGATGGGCGCTCTAGAGAGAGAACCGTGAGAACCCCATGTTGACCCCAAAGACCCGCTCTGCTTCCAAACCCCAGCTGACGCCAGCTGACTACCTGAAGAAAATTCTCACCGCCCGCGTCTATGACGTGGCGGTCGAGTCAGCATTGGAGCCGGCCAAAACACTCAGCAAGCGCCTGAACAACACGGTTCTGCTCAAACGCGAAGACCAGCAACCCGTTTTCAGCTTCAAGCTGCGCGGTGCTTACAACAAGATGGCCAATTTGAGCCCGGCGCAGCTCAAAAAAGGCGTGATTTGCGCCTCGGCAGGCAACCACGCACAGGGCGTTGCGCTGAGCGCCAACAAGCTCGGCACGCGCGCGGTGATCGTCATGCCGTCGACCACGCCGCAGCTCAAAATAGACGCGGTGCGCGCCCTCGGTGGTGAAGTGGTGTTACATGGCGAAAGTTATTCAGATGCTTATGAGCACGCGGCAGCGTTGGAGAAGAAAAACGGACTGACCTTTGTGCACCCGTTTGACGACCCGGACGTGATCGCTGGCCAAGGCACGATTGCCATGGAAATGTTGCGGCAAATCCAGCGCATTGGCCACGGCCAACTGGACGCGGTGTTTGTCGCCATTGGCGGCGGCGGTTTGATCTCGGGCGTGGCCAATTACATCAAGGCCGTGCGGCCCGAGATCAAGGTCATCGGCGTGCAGATGAACGACTCGGACGCCATGATCCGCTCGGTCAACGCCAACAAGCGCGTCATGCTGCCAGACGTCGGGCTGTTTTCAGACGGAACGGCGGTCAAGTTGGTGGGTGAAGAAACCTTCCGCATCAGCCGCGACTTGGTGGACGAATTCATGACCGTCGACACCGACGCTGTCTGCGCCGCCATCAAAGACGTCTTTGTCGACACGCGCGGCATCGTCGAACCCGCGGGCGCGCTGGCGGTCGCCGCCATCAAACAATACGTCGCCTTGCACAAGACCAAGGGCGAAACCTACGCCGCGATTTTGTGCGGCGCCAACATGAACTTTGACCGGCTGCGTTTTGTGGCCGAGCGTGCTGGGGTGGGCGAAGAACGCGAAGCCCTCTTTGCCGTGACCATTCCCGAAGAGCGCGGCAGCTTCAAGCGCTTTTGCGAATTGGTCGGTGAACTGCCGGGTGGACCGCGTAGCGTGACCGAGTTCAATTACCGCATCAATGACGCGGCCGAAGCGCATGTCTTTGTCGGCCTGACCACGCAGGGCAAAGGCGAGAGCAGCAAGATCGTCAACACCTTCACGCGCCAAGGTTTCAAGGCGCTGGACCTGACGCACGACGAGTTGGCCAAAGAGCATGTGCGCCACATGGTCGGCGGTCACAGCGTCTTGGCCAAAGACGAGCGCCTGCTGCGTTTTGTCTTCCCGGAACGGCCAGGTGCACTGCTGAAGTTCTTGTCGACCATGCGGCCGGGCTGGAACATCAGCCTGTTTCATTACCGCAATCAGGGTGCTGACTACGGCCGCATTTTGATCGGCCTGCAGGTGCCCAAAGCCGACAACGCAGCGTTCAAAGCATTCTTGGCGACGCTGGGTTATCCGTGCGTAGAAGAAACCGAGAACCCGGTTTACAAGTTGTTTTTAAAAAGCTGAGTGGGCGAAGACCATGTCGGCTGCGACTTCCAAGAATCCC
>JABMMH010000226.1 GCA_013205645.1 Polaromonas sp.
GGCTGCGGACAAGCGTTGCGCCAGCGCACGCCCGATCACATCATTGGCACCGCCAGGCGCTTGCGGCACGACGATGGTGATGACTTTGGACGGGTAGGGGTCTGCCGCGCGGGCCGATGTGTTCCAAAGAAAAGGCGTGGCCAGCGAGGCTGCGCCGGCGATGATGTGTCGTCTAGTTGTCATTGCTGTGTCTCCTGCGTCAGCTTGGGCTGAACTCGTGATCATTGAAAAACCGAGGTCACGATACCATCATTGCCCAAGCGCCAAAAGATCGATCGAATGTGGCGGCCCCTTCAAACCATCCGAGCACAAACCACATGCAACCCACCTACGAAACCATCAGCCTTGCGCGGCCTGCGCCGCATGTTTTACAAATTACCTTGGCGCGGCCTGAAGCCGCCAACGCGCTCAACACCCAAATGGGCCGGGACCTGCTGGGAATTTGGAGCAGCCTGACTGAAGACGCAGCCGATGTGCGCTGCGTGGTGCTGACCGGGCAAGGCGACAAGGTCTTCTGCGCCGGCGGCGACTTGAAGCAGCGCAACACCATGGACGCCGTGCAATGGCGACAGCAGCACGAGTTGTTTGAACGCATGTATTGGGCGCTGGTGGACTTGCCCATCCCGGTCATCGCGGCAGTCAATGGACACGCTTATGGCGGCGGGCTGGAGATGGTTCTGTGCTGCGACTTCGCTTACGCCAGCGAGACCGCGCGCTTCGCCTTACCTGAAGGCAAGCTAGGCATCATGCCGGGCGGTGGCGGCACTCAGAACCTGCCGCGCGCCATTGGCGAACGCAAAGCCAAGGAGCTGATGATGACGGGCCGGCCGTTCAGTGCACAAGAAGCCTTGGACTGGGGCGTCATCAACCAACAGTGCCCAGGGCCGTTGGTGTTGGCGCAAGCGCTGGAGACCGCCATCACCATTGCTCAAGGCGCCCCGCTGTCGATGCGGCAGATCAAAAAATCCGTGCGCTACGGCGGGCAGATGGAACTTCGCACGGCTTACCGTTTTGAAGTCGAGGCCTACAACCATCTGGTCGACACCGATGACCGCCGGGAAGGTGTGGCGGCGTTCAACGAGAAACGCAAGCCGGTGTTCACGGGACGCTGAGATCACAAAAAGTGTTCGAAATACTTTTATCGACCTCAAAAAAATAAAATAATTGATAAGCAATTGACGCCTAAGGATTCATAATCTCTATCTGGATAAACACATGAACCTACGAGGCAAGCTAGCGTCTCCAAGGGAACCCCACATGAAAAATGTATTTTTGAACGCACTGAGAACGCTGGCACAAAAGTCGGTCGGGTCGAAATACGGGGAGGCTAATGCGGGTCATGTTACTTTTATACAAAAAGACCGCACTGAGTTGCTTAAAAAATTCAAAAGTGCCGCAGCCAAAGGCGACGCAGCCGCACAGGTTGAGGTCGGGCACTCTTTCCATGAAGGTCTTGGAACCCAACGAAACCTCGCCGAGGCGATCAATTGGTATCGGCTTGCCGCCGTCCAGGGGAATGCAACGGCGCAGTTCACCTTGGGTTCTATCTACAACAACGGCGAGGGGGTCATGCAAGACTTTTCCGAGGCGGTGCATTGGTACCAGCTCGCTTCCCTGCAAGGTCATGCGAGCGCCCAAAGCAATCTGGGCCTCATGTACGAAAAAGGCCAAGGGGTCTTACAAGACTACAACGAGGCACTGAACTGGTATCGGCGTGCAGCACTTCAAGGCCAAGGCATCGCGCAGTTCAACTTGGGCCTGATGCACGAAAAAGGCAAAGGCGTGACCCAAGACTACGCAGAAGCTTTGAAGTGGTACCGACTTGCCGCATTGCAGGGGCAAGGCGGAGCGCAGGGTAACCTAGGCGTCATGTATGCCAAAGCTGAAGGCGTCAGCGTCGACTACAAAAGCGCCCACATGTGGTTCAACATTGCTGCGGCCGCCGGCAACAGCGTAGCCATCAAGAATCGTGATGCGATGAGCCAACACATGAGCGTGCAACAAATCAGCGATGCGCAAAAGATGGCGCGAGACTGGCAAGCGGGTCGACTATTGCCGGCCTGAGAGGCTCACCCAGGACGCCCAGGTCGCCCAAAAGCAAAGTCACGCAAGACGTGGTGATGCATCCATTCGGACACCGGCTGCCAACGCGCGACAGACCTGAAGGACCATTCAGTCAACACCGCCAATGTGGTGTCTCCTGACCCAAGCCCTGGCCGGAGGCTGTTTTTATAGCCCGGCGAATCCAAAAAAGCGCTGTCATAGGACAGCGACAAACCGACCAAAAGAACAAGAACGCCCATCGACAGCATCCGCCTAACCAGCACGAAGGCTGATTTTTTAATCTCGGGCGTCGCACTGTTCACCCAATAGTCGGTCATCCATTTCTGCAGGTTCCGCATCAGAACGATGCCAAGGGGCAAACTCAAAATCAAACGCGATTTAGAAAGAGAGAGCATGGTCCGAACAAACGATTGAAGATCGACAGTCGGTCAGTATCCGTCAAATTAAGTGGCCGCGTCTGCCGCCCGTCGCTGGTTCAGCAACAACACCAAGCCACACAGGGCCGAGGCCACCATCAAGGCCAAAAACCCAGCACGGTAAGTGCCAAAAAAACTCGACAAAGCACCAAACAACGGTGCCCCTAAGACCACACCCAAATAGGTGAAGGCCAAGGTACCGCCAGTCGCCATGCTGGCTTTTCCTTTGGGGGCCTGACGCGCCACCTCCGCCAAGTAAACACCGTTCCAACCAATGGCAGATGCACCAAAAATGCTCAAAATAACCCAGACCCACACTTGCGGCGTGGACGCCGTCAAGAAAGCGGTGGCCAAGGCACTGAGGGCTATCAGGCCTCCCAACAGCGCCAGCGTTAGCCTTGCGCCCAACCAGCGGTCAGCGACATAGCCCCAAGCCACTCGCCCAACCACACCGCCGGCTTGTGTGAAGGACAAAGCAACGCCTGCACCGACCAAGCCATAAGACAAATCATCGTACAAATAAGTCACCAGATAGGTGCTGAGCGACAGCTGCACCATCGAGAAAACAAAGGAACAACCCGCCATGGTGGCCAACGCCCGGTGCGCCAGTACCAACCGAATCGGTTGTGCAAAGCTGGCCAACTTGAAGGTGACGGGCTGACCGACTTTTCGATCCGCATCCAGCGGCGCCCGCAAGGGCTGCGACAGCACTGAACACAAGACGCAAGCAGCGGCCACCACCACCAAACTGGCATGCCAGTTCATGCTGAGCAACAACAAGGGGACGATGGCACCGGCCATCATGCCGCCCAAGGGAACGCCGGTTTGTTTGATCGAGAAAACAAGCGCCATCTGGTGCGGCGCAGTCGTACGCGCCAGCAAATGCGAACTCGCCGGTGTGATTGGGCCGTAACCCCAACCGATCAGTACAGCGCCCATGAAGACCGCTGGCAACCAGGGCACCGCGCACAACAGCAAGCCAAATGCACAAAGCAACAAGCTGAATTGACTGACGCGGATAGCCCCAAAGCGTGCGACAACGGCACCCGCCAGCAAAGTCGACATCAAGGCACCGCCATAGCTGATGGCGATGTACAAGCCGACCAAGGCCGGAGAAACTGCCAAGTCCTTGGCCGCCACCGGCGCCATCACTGGCAATGTCAGCAGAGCCATGGAGGCCATGGCTTGGATCAACAAAGTGATGAAAAGCGGTCCCCAACTGCCCATCAAGACGCGCCCCACTCGCGACCGCCTAAAGCGGGCTGACTAGCGTGTAAAAAGGCTGATGCAAACCCTGCGGCCCGCCTCACTGCGGTTCGATCTTGGCATCCTTGATGGCCTTGGCCCACTTGGCCGTTTCAGCCTTGGAACGCTGCGCCAGCGCCTCAGGCGTGCCAGGATCAGTCTCAAAACCGAGGGCTGCAAAACGCTCCAGAATGTCTTTGTTGCCGGCCGCAACATTGATGGCTTTGTTCAACTTCAAGACGATGTCGCTGGGCGTGCCGGCTGGGGCGAACACTGCAAAATAGGCAATCAGCTCGTAGTCCTTCAAACCCAGCGCTTCATTCACCGTCGGCAGTTCAGGAATCGCCTTGGAGCGAGTGGTTGACGTCACGGCCAAGCCACGAACCTTGCCGGCTTTGACTTGCGGCAGCATGACGGCGAAGTCGGCCGTGAACAAGTTCACTTGACCGCCGATCAGGTCGGTCATGGCCGCCGGACCGCTCTTGTACGGGATGTTGGTCATCTTGATGTTGGTCATGCTGGACAGCACTTCCGTGGACACCAACTGCGATGTGCTGGCACTGGCAAACGTTACATACGTTGGCTTGGCTTTGGCCAAGGCAACCACCTCTTTCAGTGTTTTGGCCGGCACTTCGTTGTTGATCGCCACGATCAGCGGAACAGAACCCAAGTAGGCCACTGGCGCAAAAGCTGTGTCTTGGTCGTAGGGCAACTTTTTCATCAAGCTTTTAAGGGCCGCGTTGGTGCTGTTGGTACCGACCAAAATGGTGTAACCATCTGGTGCCGCCTTGGCGACAAAGTCAGCACCCAACATGCCGTTGACGCCGGCCTTGTTCTCCACGATCACGGGTTGGTCGAGGATTTCAGAAATTTTGGCGGCAAAGGCGCGGGCGATTTGGTCGGTGGCGCTGCCAGCGGCAAACGGCACGACAGCCTTGATCGGCCGGTTCGGGAAATTTTGAGCGGTTTGAGCACTGACCGTGGCAGCGTGGACGCTGAATGCCGCAATGCAGCCAGTGAGCAGCCATCGGGCCGCGGAAAACTGTTTAGCAGGGCGCAGGAATGAGTTCATTTGGGTGTCTCCGAAATTAATCAGTTAATTATTACGCATGAAGCAAGTCGTCGGTGGATAAAACCATGGCCAGCAGCCCCGAGGCTAAACATTTGCCATGCGCGTCCAGCGCCAGTGAGCGGGTGACGCCGCCAGCCAAAGAGCCATGCAGCACAAAATTGAGCGCACCCAAATGCGGCAAACAATAGCGATCCACGGGACCCTGAACAATGCCTTCGTAGTGCGCCTTGACACGCTCAGGGGTCAATAATTTCTCAAGCAGTGGGTAATGTTTGGAGTCATAAGCAATCACCGACAGCGTGCTGCGGTTGCCTTTGTCACCGGTGCGGGCGTGGGCGATGTCTCTGAGCAGCATGTCAATTCTCCAAAATCAAAACAGACGGGCTGACCCAATCTCGCGGAATCAAGACCGACGCAGCGGCAATGAC
>JABMMH010000227.1 GCA_013205645.1 Polaromonas sp.
ATAACCAATCGAGTCTTTGCGCAAGCGCACCAATTCATGCGGTGAGGCGGTGGTCACTTCGATAGGCTGCTGGCCAGGCAAATGGAGGCGGATGCTGCCGGCGCTGGTCCGGTAATTGGCATAAATCATTTTCAGCAAGGTGCTCTTACCCATGCCGGAAGGGCCGTCCAGCACGATGCATTCGCCGGCGTGAACACTGAGGTTGGCCTCGCCAAGAACCGCCAGCTCGACGCCGTTTTGGTGGTGCAGGGTGAAGCGCTTGGCCACCCCTTGAATGTGAAGCAAAGGGTGGGTCATGGCTGGAGTACCGAAGAAACGAGAAGTTGGGTGTAAGCGTGTTGCGGGTCGTCAAGCACTTGGTCGGTCAGGCCAACTTCAACGATGCGGCCACGCTGCATGACGACCATGCGGTGCGCCAGCAGACGCGCCACGGCAAGATCGTGCGTGACCACGATGGCCGCCAGTTGCATCTTGCGGGTGAGTTGACGCAGCATGTCCAGCAGCCGCGCTTGCACCGAGACATCCAGCCCCGATGTTGGCTCGTCCATGAACACCAAGCGCGGTTGCGTCACCAAGTTGCGGGCGATTTGCAGGCGCTGCCGCATGCCGCCCGAGAAGGTGCGCGGTGCGTCATCGATACGCGCCACATCAATTTCCACACGTTCCAGCCATTCGGCGGCAACGCTGCGCAGACGGCCGTAGTGACGTTCACCCTGCCCCATCAATCGCTCGCCGACGTTGGCACCGGCCGAGACGTCCATGCGCAAACCGTCGGCGGCGTTCTGATGCACAAAGCCCCAGTCCGTGCGCGCCAGCAAACGCTGCTGGGCTTCGGTCATGGCGAAGACATCTTGCAGCCCTTCATGACGCGTCATGAAATGCACACTGCCAGCATCCGGCTGGCTGCGCGCCGCAATCGCGTTGAGCAAGGTCGACTTGCCGGAGCCAGACTCGCCCACCACCGCCAGCACTTCGCCAGGCCACAGGTCAAAGGAGACATCTTGCAGCGCTACGCGGTCGCCGTAGTTTTTGCCCAGACCGCGAACCTGAAGCAAGGGTGCCGGCGGCGCCGAAAAATGCGGAGATAAATTCATAGTCATATCAAGGCTCAATCACAAAACTCAGGCCGTGCTGGTCGAACCCGAGAGATTCATAAAATGCATGCGCCGCGTGGCGCTGGCGGTTGGACGAGAGCGCCAACTTGTAGCAACCGGCCGCGCGTGCTTGGTCTTTGGCATGGCTCATCAACTGGCGGCCGATGCCGCGCCCTTGCTGATCGCTGGCCACCACCACGTCCTCGACAACCGCTGACGGCGTGCCGCCATGCGCCAAGTTGTGCATGACCAAGAGTGCGTAGCTACCCACTACAACTGACCCTTCGGTCGCGACGAAAAGTCGGTAGCTTGGGTAGCGGGCAAACTCAGCGAATATTTGTTGAGCCGCTTGCTCCGACAAAACGTTGCCGTTGTTGAAATCAAGCTGGGCGTAGAGGGCCAACACCGCCGGCAGATCAGCCGTGTCAGCTTGCCGAATGACAAGGCTCATGACGCATCCTGACGCGACTGGCAATAGTCAGAATCCGAGCACACGTGCATGCGGCTACCGTTGTTGTCGGTGATGACCTCGTCTAAAAAGCTGTCGGTGGCACCGCACAAGGCGCAAGCTGCATCCCAGCGTTGGACTTCAAAAGGATGGTCTTCAAAGCCCAGACTCTCCACCGAGGTATAGGGCGGCACCGCATAAATACGCTTTTCCCGGCCGGCGCCAAAGAGTTGCAAAGCCGGATTCATGTGCATCTTCGGGTTGTCAAATTTCGGGATCGGCGAAGGCGCCATGATGTAGCGCCCATTGACCAACACCGGATAGTCATAGGTCGTGGCGATGTGGCCGTACTTGGCAATGTCTTCGTACAGTTTGACGTGCATCAGCCCGTATTCGGCCAGCCCATGCAGCGTGCGGGTTTCAGTTTCACGCGGCTCCAAGCGCTGCATCGGCTCGGGCACCGGCACTTGGTAGACGATCACCTGCCCCTCCTGCAGCGGGATTTCAGGAATACGGTGGCGCGTCTGGATCAGCGTCGCTTCACGGGTGTGCGTGGTGGTTTCCACCCCGGCGGTGCGCTGAAAAAATCGCCGAATATTGACGGCGTTGACGGTATCGTCTGAGCCTTGGTCAATGATTTTCAGTACATCGTCAGGGCCAATGACGGCAGCCGTGACCTGAATTCCACCCGTGCCCCAACCGTAGGGCAGCGGCATCTCGCGCGAGCCAAACGGCACTTGGTAGCCGGGAATCGCCACCGCTTTGAGTAGCGAGCGACGGATCATGCGCTTGGTGCGTTCGTCGAGGTAAGCGAAGTTGAAGTTCGCCTGCACATCGTCTGTGGCCGTGTCCGCAGGTTGCGCCAAAGTGACTTCTTTCAATGCATTCATGCTGTGTCTCCGGTGTCTGGTTGCGCCGCTTTGGCGCTGGCTGCTGCGCGCATTTTTCGGATCAGTTCGAGCTCTGACTGGAAGTCAACGTAGTGCGGCAACTTCAAGTGCTGCACAAAGCCGGAGGCTTCGAGGCTGTCACTGTGCGAGAGCACAAACTCCTGCATTTGCGCAGGCGACTCGATCGGCTCGCCCAACTCGTCGGCCCGCAAGGCCCTGTCCACCAAGCTCATGGCCATCGCCTTGCGCTCGCTGTGGCCAAACGCCAAGCCATAACCACGTGTGAACTGAGGCGGCTCGGTTTTGCTGCCGGCAAACTGATTGACCATTTCACATTCGGTGATTTCGATGTCACCCATCGAGATGGCAAAGCCGAGCTCTTCAGGCTCAATCTCCAGCGAGACTTGGCCCAAGCGAAGCTCACCGACAAAAGGGTGGCTGTGCGCATAACCGCGCTGGGTGGAATAAGCCATCGCCAACAGAAAACCCTCGTCGCCGCGCGCCAAGTTTTGCAGCCGCGTGGACCGCACCGCCGGAAAACGCAAAGGCTCGCGGGTCAGGTCGACAGGAGACGGATCGCCTGGCGGGATCGGCCGGGTTTCAATCAAACCTTCATGGTTGAGCAACTCGACCACCCTTGGTTTGACGGCTGTGTCAATGCCAGAGAGTGGCTCATGGGTTTGAGCCTGAGCATCAGCCGGCGTGTTTTGCCCGTTGGCCAACAAGGTGAAGTCGAGCAGGCGTTGGGTGTAGTCGTAAGTGGGGCCAAGCACCTGGCCACCGGGCAGGTCTTTGAAGGTCGCCGAAATACGCCGCTCCAAAGACATGCGATCGGTCTGCAAAGGTTTGGTCGTGCCTAGGCGCGGCAAGGTGGCGCGGTAAGCGCGCAGCAAAAAAATCGCTTCAATCAAGTCCCCAGAGGCCTGCTTGATCGCCAATGCTGCGAGCTCTGGGTCGTAGACAGAGCCTTCGTTCATCACCCGGTCAACCGCCAGCTTGAGCTGTTGTTGAATCTGCGACACGCTGAGTTCGGGCAATCGGTTGTCGCCGCGCCGCTGTTCGGCCAGCAGGCGGTAGCTG
>JABMMH010000228.1 GCA_013205645.1 Polaromonas sp.
AATTAGCACCGACTGACTTGATCCTAATTCATCCAGAGGAACTCCCATGCTCAAAGGTAAAACAGCACTCGTCACCGGCTCCACCAGCGGCATCGGTTTGGGCATCGCCAAGTCCCTGGCCGCGCGCGGCGCCAATATTGTGTTGAATGGCTTTGGCGACCACGAAGGCCCCAAAGCAGAGATCGCAGCATTCGGTACGCAAGTTGCGTTCCATGGCGCCGACATGAGCAAGCCCTCAGAGATTGAAGACATGATGAAATTCGCAGCGAAGCAGTTTGGCCGCGTCGACATTCTGGTCAACAACGCCGGCATTCAGCACGTTGCCAAGATCGAGGATTTTCCGATCGACAAATGGGACGCCGTGCTGGCCATCAATTTGTCCAGCGCTTTTCACGCCATGCGCCTCGCCCTGCCCGCCATGAAAGCCGCCAATTGGGGCCGCATCATCAACGTGTCATCCGCACACGGCTTGGTCGGTTCGGCTGAAAAATCAGCTTACGTGGCAGCCAAGCACGGGCTGATCGGCCTGACCAAAGTCGCCGCGCTAGAAACCGCCACCAGCGGCGTCACCTGCAACGCCATCTGCCCGGGCTGGGTCTTGACGCCCTTGGTTCAAAAACAAGTTGACGCCAAAGCGGCGGCCCAAAACATCAGCAACGAGGAAGCCAAGCGCCAACTGCTGGGCGAGAAAGAGCCCTCCATGCAGTTCACCACACCGGAAGAACTGGGTGAGTTGGCTGTCTTTTTCTGCTCACCCGCCGGCAACAACGTGCGCGGTGTGGCTTGGAACATGGATGGTGGTTGGGTGGCGCAATAACTCTAGGCCTGCACCAACTCAAGCACAGCAGCCGCAAACACCGCCGGCACTTCCTGCGGCATGTTGTGGCCCACACCGGGCACCACTCGATGTGACCGTGATCCGGTGAAATTTTGTACCGAAGCGCCCGCTTGCGAAGGCGCCCGCACGCCATCGTCTGCGCCATCAAACGTGATGCTCGGCACGCTGATAGGCGGTTGCTTGGCCAAACGGGCTTCAATGTCTAAATACGCCGGATCACCCGCAGCCAGCGCAAAGCGATGGCGGTAGGACTGAATCACCACGTCTACAAAATCCGGATTGTCAAATGCCGCAGCGCTTCGCTCGAAGGTTTCATCGCTGAAGTTCCAAGTCGGCGACCACAGCTTCCACAACAAGCGCGTCACCGCGCGCCTGTCCTTTTCCAGACCGGCTCGTCCCCGCTCGCTGTGAAAATAATACTGATACCAAAGCATGTGCTCGCTCTCAGGCGCATCAGGCACCATCGCCCGCGCAATGTTCTGGATGTTGTAGCTGTTGAAGGAAACAAGCCCAACACAACGCTCAGGCCAGAGCGCAGCCACCACACAGGCCGCCCGACCGCCCCAGTCATACCCAGCCAAGACGGCCTGCGGAACGGCCAAGGCATACATCAACGCCAACAAATCAGCACCCAACGCCGCCTGCTCGCCTGAACGCGGGGTCTCTGGATTTAAAAACCGGGTCGGGCCGAAACCACGCAAATAAGGCACGATGACACGGCAACCAGCGGCGGACAGAATCGGCGCGACCTCGGCGTAAGCGTGAACGTCATAGGGAAAGCCGTGCATCAGAAACACAGGCGACCCGTCTTGAGGCCCGGACTCGGCGTAGGCAATCTCAAGTACGCCTGCTTGAATTTTTTTCAGTGATGGCATCGGCTTTCCTCTGGCTTAGTGATCATTCAAGCTTAATGCCAGCGCTCACCTCACGAGTCATACCCCGGATTATTTCTGTCCAGCCTGCGCAACAGACCAGGCCAAGCCAAACCGGCCCCTTTTCCATTTCTGACCTTTTTCACTTGCTCACCCGCCAGCGCCAAAATTTCGGGCGCGATGTGGATCAGTTCACCACCGGCCTGGGCGCGAACCTGCACCATGCAGGCACTCTCGAACTTATGCATGGCCACAAAAGCTTCTGCGACTGATTCACCGACTGTCAACAGCCCGTGATTTCGAAGCATGAAGTACTTTTTGTCACCCAGGTTCGCCACCAAGCGAGGCTTCTCCCCTTCATTGACGGCAATGCCCTCGTAGTCATGGTACGCAATGGAGTCCAGCACGATGAACGCTTGTTGTGAGATTGGAAGGAGTCCATTCACTTGCGCAGAAACGGCGATACCGTTCACTGAGTGGACGTGAATCACGCATTTCGCATTGCTGCGACCGGCATGGATACAGCTGTGAATGATGAAGCCGGCCGGATTGATGTCAAAGTCCGACGCCATTATCTTTTCGCCATTCAGATCGATTTTGATCAGGCTGGAGGCCGTGATTTCATCAAACATCATGCCGTAAGGATTGATCAGAAAAAATTCGGTGCCCGGTATTTTGGCGGTCAGGTGGGTGAAGATCAAGTCGTCCCAGCCAAACAAAGCCACCAGTCGATAGGCCGCCGCAAGGTCGACGCGCATCTGCCATTCAGCCTCACTGACAAGGTGTTGGACAGAGGGAATATTCAGTGTTGGACTTGGCATGTATTGATCCGGTTGCTTCTCTTGTTTAACTTTTTAATCTCAAAAACAGCTGGCCACCATCAATCAAGCGTGATGCCAGTTTGGTTCACCACGCCTTCCCATCGAGCGAGTTCGTTTTGAATGTACTCAGCATAGGCTTCCGGGGTTGAGCCTAAGGGTTCTGCGCCCTGTAGCGCCAACTTTTGGCGCACATCGGCTGATTGCAGCGCTTTCATCACTTCCGCATTCAAGCGCTGGATGATCGGCTTTGGCGTGTTGGCCGGCACCATCAAGCCTTGCCAAGCGCCCACTTCAAAGCCGGGCATGCCCGACTCTGCCAACGTTGGCACATCGGGAAACAGCGTCATCCGCTTGGGCGTCGTCACAGCCAGCATTTTCAGGCGTTTGTCCCGCACAAAAGGCATGACTGAATTGACGGTGTCGGTCATGAACTGAATTTGCCCACTGACGAGATCGATATCAGCCGGTGCGCTGCCCTTGTACGGGATATGCACGGCATCAATCCCATTGGCCCGCACGAACTGAAAAGCGCCCAGATGGGTGACGTTGCCGTTGCCGGCTGAACCATACGACAACTTGCCTGGGTTGGCCTTGGCATAGGCAATGAATTCCTTCACGGTATTGGCGGGTACGTTAGGCCCAACGACCAAGGCCAGGGGCACGACAGCCGTCAAGGCAACGGGTGCAAGGTCGCGCCTCACGTCATAGCTCAAGCTCTTGTAAAGCGCCGGGCTCAAGGTGATAGACGACGTGTTGTAGAGCAGCGTGTAGCCGTCTGCTGCGGCCCTGACGGCCAACATCGCGCCCAAGTTGCCATTGGCACCGCCGCGGTTGTCAACGATCACCGATTGCCCCATGGATTCAGACATTTTTTGCGCCAGGATGCGTGCCACGAGGTCGGTGGGTCCGCCGGGTGGAAACGGCACAATCATTGTGATCGACCTAGACGGAAACGGAGCCTGAGCCAAGGCGACCGTGCTCGTCAGCGTCGCCGCCCCAGCAAGAGCGACAAGCGCGGTGGCGCTGGCAAGACGGCGAGATATTGGACGGGAAAAGCAGGTCATCATGGGGTGTGTCTCGGTTGTAGTTTTACAGTGATCGCATTTTGGGTGTGAGCGAGCTCCACTCATTGCGGCTTAACGCCAGCATCAATGGCCACCTGTTGCCAACGTGCCATCTCTTCTTTGATGTAGCTGCTGAACGCCTCCGGTGTGGAGGCTGCCGTGACCGCGCTGTACTGCGCAAAGCGTTCTTTCATTTCAGGCGTCGAGAGCACTTTGACCAGGTCGCGGTTCAGACGTTGGATCACCGCTTTAGGGGTTCCGGCCGGAACAACAATGCCTTGCCACGAACTGACGTCAAAGTTGGCGTAACCAGACTCTGCGACCGTTGGCAGCGTGGGTGCTGTTGCAGACCGTTTGTCCGTGGTCACTGCCAGCGCCCTCACCTTGCCCGATGCGACAAATGGATAAATGCTTGAAAAGGGATCGAACAGCACTTGAACTTGCCCGCCGATCAGATCCGTCAGTGCTGGCGCGCTGCCTTTGTAAGGAATGTGGTTCATCTTGATCCCTGCGGCAGTGCTGAAAAACTCTACAGCCAAGTGGATCGAGCTGCCGGCCGTGCCGTAATTGAGCTTGCCGGGCTGGCTTTTCGCATACTGCACCAGCTCGCCCAGCGACTGCACGGGCAGCGAAGGGTGAACCGCAATGATCAGCGGCTGGATTGCCACCATGCTGATGGGGTCGAAACTGGCGATCGGATCGTAAGGCAG
>JABMMH010000229.1 GCA_013205645.1 Polaromonas sp.
TGCCGCGCACTTTGAGCAGGTAGTCGGGTTGGCTCTTGAACAGACTGGGCTCGACGCTGTAGCTTTGTTCGATGTGTTCCTGCGCGAGAATCGGGCTGCCAGCAGCCACCCGTCCAACCAGCGGTAAGACGAGTTGGGCCAGGCTTTGCAAGGGCAGGGAGAATTGTTTGTTGCGCGATTCGTTGAGCGAACGCAAGGTCTCGCTGCGCAGGCGAATGCCACGGGAAGTGCCGCTGACCAGTTCAATCACGCCTTTGCGCGCCAAGGCTTGCAGGTGTTCTTCGGCTGCGTTGGCTGATTTAAAACCGAGTTCGGTGGCGATCTCGGCGCGTGTCGGCGGCGCACCGGTGCGAGAGATGGCGTTTTGGATGAGCTCTAAAATTTGTTGCTGGCGTGCCGTCAGCTTGGGGCCTTCGGGCAAGCGGGATGAGTCGTTGAGCATGTTCATGGGTGGTTCTTGGTCAAATCAACAGTGGCTGTATTTTTATCCAGTTTTTCAAGGATTTCAAGTGAGCAATCAAAAAATTGTCTTTCTCGGCACGGGCGGCACCATCGCCGGCACGGCTGCCAGTGCGTTGGAGCACAGCGACTACACCGCCGCGCAGGTCGGCGTGCACGCCTTGCTGGCCAGCTTGCCCGGCTGGAACGATGGCCAAGGCGCCGAGCGCTATGTGGTGGAGCAGGTGGCTCAGCTGGACAGCAAGGACATGGGCTTTGACGTCTGGGTCAAGTTGGCGATTCGGGTGGCGCACTTTTTGGCGCAAGCCGACGTGCAGGGCATCGTCATCACCCACGGCACCGACACGCTTGAAGAAACCGCGTATTTTTTGCAGGCCCTGCTGGCACCTAGCAAGCCGGTGGTGCTGACCTGCGCCATGCGGCCGTCTAACGCTCTGGTGCCCGATGGCCCGCAAAACTTGCTGGACGCTGTGGCAGTGGCTTCAAGCGCTGGCGCACATGGCGCACATGGCGTCACAGTGGTTTGTGCCGGCGCGATTTACGGCGCTGAAGAGGTGCAAAAAATTCACCCGTATCGGTTGAATGCTTTCAGCGCCGGGGACGCTGGGCCGATTGGTTTTGTCGAGCAAGGCCGTCTGCGCTTGCTGCGTGACTGGCCGCGTGGGCAAGGGCTGACTTTGGGGTCTGCGTTGGCTGACGCCGCTTGGCCGCGTGTCGAGATCGTGATGAGTTACGCCGGTGCTGATGGCACGGTTGTCAGAGCGTTGCTGAAAGCCGGTGTCAAGGGTCTGGTGGTGGCCGCTACCGGCAATGGCACGGTGCACCAAGACCTAGAAGCTGCCTTGGTGCTGGCGATGCAACAAGGTGTCAAGGTCCTGCGGGCAACGCGTTGCGCTGAAGGCCGCTTGCTGCCTGGTGCCAACGATGCGCTACCGGCTGCGCCTGGCTTAACGCCCGTCAAGGCCCGCATCGCGTTGATGCTGGCCTTGATGCAGGGGCGTTAAACCGAGTCGTTGAAGCTGTCGATCAGACGGCGACAGCGTTCAGCGCGCTCATGGCGCGGCTGGTGATTTCGTCGACGTTGCCCATGCCGCTGATGGCACGGTATTGCGGCGCGTTGGCGGAGTCGTCTCTGGCCCACTGCGAGTAGTAGTCAACCAATGGACGGGTCTGTGCGCTGTACACCTCGAGCCGTTTACGCACGGTGTCTTCTTTGTCGTCGTCGCGCTGAATCAGCGGCTCGCCCGTGACGTCGTCTTTGCCTTCTACTTTCGGCGCGTTGTATTTGACGTGGTAAGTACGGCCTGACGCCGCGTGCGAACGGCGACCGCTCATGCGCTCGATGATGGCCTCAAACGGCACGTCGATTTCGAGCACAAAGTCCAGCTTGACGCCGGCCGCTTTCATGGCGTCGGCTTGCGGAATGGTGCGCGGGAAGCCGTCGAACAAAAAGCCATGTGCGCAATCGGCTTGGGCGATGCGTTCTTTGACCAGGTTGATGATCAGGTCGTCGCTGACGAGACCGCCCGAGTCCATGACTTTCTTGGCTTCTAAGCCCAACTCGGTTCCGGCTTTGACGGCAGCGCGCAGCATGTCGCCAGTCGAGATTTGCGGAATGCTGTATTTTTGGCAGATGAAGGTGGCTTGTGTCCCTTTGCCAGCGCCAGGGGCGCCCAACAGTATCAGTCTCATGGATGTCCTCAATTTATTTTAAATAGCGGTCGGCTTGTCTTGCGCAAGCCGGCAGTGTCTGTTGCCGCCTTAGCGGCTCTGGCGCACTCGAGTTGGGCCCAAGGATAGCATGCAGACTGTTGGCTAGAGCTTACAAACCAGCCGCCGAAGTGACTAGGGTTTGGGTGCGAGTAGGCGACGAACGCGCTCAAGGTCTTCAGGCGTGTCAACACCGATGCCTGGCGGCTGCAGGGTGATGTGCACAGCAATGCGGTGACCATGCCACAGGGCGCGCAGTTGTTCGAGCGATTCAAGCTGTTCCAGCGGTGCTTGCGGCAGGGTCGGGAAGGTCTGCAGAAAACCCACGCGGTAAGCGTAAATGCCAACGTGCCGCAAGGGCTTCGGCAGGCTGGAGGTTTCCCACCAAGCTTGGCCGTTGAAGTCACGGCCGACAGGAATCGGCGCGCGGCTGAAGTACAGCGCAGTGTTCTGGGCGTCGAGTACCACCTTGACGACATGCGGACTCAGGAAGTCGGCCAGTTGGTCGATGGCATGGGCGGCGGTGCTCATGGCGCAGTCGGCGCGGCTTTCCAGCAGTGCGGCAACGGCATCAATCAGGGCGGGGTCTATCAGCGGCTCGTCGCCTTGAACATTGACCACGATGTCTTGTGCGCCCAAGCCAAGCAGGCTGCAGGCTTCTGCCAGTCGGTCGCTGCCGCTGGGGTGGTCGGTGCGGGTGAGCAGGGCGGCCACACCGTGCGCTTCACAGGCGGTGACGATCTCCGGGCTGTCGGCGGCAACGACCACGCGGGCGGCGCTGCTCAGGCTGGCACGTTGCGCCACGCGCACGACCATCGGCACATTGTGAATGTCGGCCAGTGGTTTGTTGGGCAGGCGCGAGGAGGCCAGCCGCGCCGGAATCAGGACGGTGAAAGTCATGCAGGCATCACGCTGGCATCAGAGCCCGAGCTCTTCGTCGGTCAGCGTGCGGGCTTCGTTTTCGAGCATGACGGGCAAGCCGTCGCGCACCGGGTAAGCCAAGCGAGCGCTGCGCGAGATCAGCTCTTGTTTGTCGCGGTTGTAGGTCAGCGGTCCTTTGGTCACGGGGCAGACCAGCAGTTCAAGAAGTTTGGTGTCCATGCGTCGATGGTAATTGAGAAGTCAATGGAAATCAGGTGGCTTCTGCAGGCGGTGTCATCAGTGCGTTCAGCCGCGCGTCGAATGCCTGCATAAAGCCAGACTCAGGCTTGAACTCCAACGGTACCGCCAGCAGCTGTTGGCCGGCATCCGGGTAGCGAGCAAAGAGTTTGACGGCGTCTTTTTCGGTGCACAACGCGCGCAGACCTTGCTGACCCAGTTCCCACAGCGGCGCAGCGTCAAGCTTGTCATGGTCGGGCATGGGGATGCAGCGCGCCAGCGTCAGGCCGCGTTGGCGCAGCATTGAAAAGAAAGCCTCTGGGCTGGCAATCGCTGCCAATGCGGTCAGTGCTTCGCCCTTCAGGCTGTCGAGCGGAACCAGCGTACCGTCGGCGGCAATGGCGTTGTCGGCCAGCGCCCGACGCGACTGAAAGCCGGCGAAGGCGGCGGTCTGCCCGGTGTGCAGCAGCAGGTCAATCGGGGCTACCGCTTGCGGCCCTGAGCGATGCTTGGCTCGGGCTATTGGCGGCCAAGGTTCACGCAAGGGCCCGGCGGGCAGCAACCAGCCGTTGCCGACGCCGCGTTCGTCAAACACCGCGATGTTGAGGTCGCGCTGCAAGGCGTGGTGCTGCAGTCCATCGTCGCAAAGGATGAGGTCGGTTTGCGGATGTGCTGCCAGCAAGGCGCGCACGGCGTCAATCCGGCGGCGAGCCACAAACACCGGCGCACCCGTGCGTTGCCGGATCAGCAGTGGCTCATCACCGCAGAGGCTGGCGGGCAGCAGCGGCAAGACTTCAAGGCATCCGTCGCCCTGTCGGCCATAGCCGCGCGAGACCACGCCGGGGTGTCGGCCAGCCGCCTGCAGATGTTGAACCAGCGCCAGCACCAACGGCGTTTTTCCAGCGCCGCCGGCGACCACATTGCCAATGACGATGACCGGCACGTCCGCGCGCCATGATGTCAACATACCTTGCTGATACAACCAGCGCCGCAACACGACGGCGCCTGCGTGCAGCTGGGCCAGTGGCCACAGCAGGCAGGCCAGTGGCCCGCGCCGGGTCCAGGCGCTTTGTAGCGTCGTTTGCAATGTCGTTTTCAAGGTCATCAGCGTTGGCTGCTCAGGGCTTGCCGCTAGTGCTTTGTGTCGCAAAGGTGATGTGCGACAAGCCGGCGCGCCGGGCCGCTTCCATGACGAGGATGACGGATTGGTGGCTGGCCGTGGCATCGGCGCTGATGATCAGCACCCTGTCTTTGCTGTCCTTGCTGGGCGGGTTGGCGGCCAGCAAGGCGGTTGACAATGCGTCCAAGCTGCGGCTTTGAATCACGGTTTTATTGATCGAATAGCGGCCGTCACTGCTGACCGCCACGATGATTTCTTTCGGGTAGTCGCGGGCCGCCTCGGTGTTGGCCACTGGCAGATTCACCTGCAGTTCAGTGAACTTGCTGTAGGTGGTCGACAGCATCAAAAAAATCACCACCACCAACAGCACGTCAATGAACGGGATGAGGTTGATCTCAGGCTCGTCGCGCGTGTGTTTGCGAAAGTTCATGCTGGCTTGCGCAGTGTGTTCAGGTGTCGCACAAAGCGCTCGGAGGCGAGCTCCATGCGCAAGAGATAACTGTCGACCTGGCCGCGGAAGTAGCGCCAGAAAATCAACGCAGGGATCGCCACGATCAGCCCGAAAGCGGTGTTGTAAAGCGCGATGGCGATGCCCTGCGCGAGCTGCGCCGGGTTGCCTGCGCCCGTGACGCTGCCGGTGCTGCCGCCTTGCGATCCAAAAATCTCGATCATGCCGATCACAGTGCCGAGCAGTCCGAGCAGGGGCGCCGCCGACGCGATGGTGGCCAGCGCCGATAAATAGCGTTCGAGTTCGTGGGCCGCTTCACGGCCCGCACCTTCGAGCGTGGCGCGCAAGTCGTCTTCGCTCAAGCGTGGATTGAGGGTCAGTGCGCGCAGGCCACGCGCCAAGACTCGGCCCAGAATGGAGTTTTGTTCGAGTTGCAAGACGATGGCTGGCGATGGCACGCTGGTGCGGGAGACGGTGATGGCTTCATCGGTCAGCTTGGGTGGCGCGACTTTGTTGTCGCGCAAACTGACAAAGCGTTCGATCACCAAGGCCACGCCCAAGACCGAGCAGGCAATCAGCGGCCAAATGGGCCAACCTGCGGCTTGTATGATTGTGAACAAAGCGATAACTCCTGCGACTTAAGAGTGTTGAATTATGGCTGAGAGTGCGCAAGAGGCCGGGCTGTTCAAGGCAGCTTTGGTGTCGCGGCAGGCCTTTTTGAACTCACATTCAGCCCACAGAAACTGTGGATAACTTTGTGTGCAACTGCTCAGACTTGCTGCGCCGGGCCGCACCAGTGTGCAATCCAGACAGATCGATCAATTTTTAACCAGCGTCACAACTTCACACCGTCATGCGCCACGAGCTGAACCTTTCTCTGCCTTTGTTGGGAGCCCGTCTTGTTTGAACCTCTGCAAGATGCGGGTCGGGCAGCCCCGGGCGTGCGGATTTGGCCAGTGGGCTCATTGCTGCGGGCGATTGCCGACAGCCTAGAGGCACGCTTCAACCCGGTGGCCGTCAAGGGCGAAATTGCCGGGTTTTCACGCGCCACCAGTGGTCATTGCTACTTCAACTTGAAGGACGAGCAAGGCCAAGTGCGTTGCGCGATGTTCCGGCGAGCGGCGTCGATGCTGGACTTCTCACCGCGCGATGGCATGTTGGTCGAGGTGCGTGGTCGCTTGGGCGTGTATGAGCCGCGCGGCGAATTGCAGTTGGTGGTGGAGTCGCTGCGCGAAGCCGGGCAGGGCAATTGGTTTGAGCAGTTCACGCGGCTCAAAGCCAAGCTCGAAGCCGAAGGTTTGTTTGACGCCGCGCGCAAACGCAGCTTGCCGCTGTTGCCGCGTGCCGTTGGCATCATCACTTCTTTGGGCGCGGCGGCTTTGCACGACGTGGTGACCACCTTGACGCGCCGGGCTCCGCACGTTTCAGTGGTGATTTACCCGTCCAGCGTGCAAGGCACGCAAGCGGCTGGCGAGTTGCTGCAAGCTCTGAACAAGGCGGTGAAACGCGCCGAAGTCGACGTGCTGCTGCTGGTGCGCGGCGGCGGCGCGATGGAAGATCTCTGGGCCTTCAACGATGAGTCCTTGGCCCGCGCCATCGTGGCTTCGCCGATTCCGGTGGTCTCCGGCGTGGGCCATGAGACTGATTTCACCATCGCCGATTTTTGCGCCGATGTGCGCGCACCGACACCGACTGCGGCTGCAGAACTCTGCGCGCAACCGCAAGGAGTTTGGCTGCGGGCGCTGGAGCTGGCGTTGGATCGCCTGCAAAACGCCGTCGACCGGCAACTGCAGTCCAGCAACCAGCGGCTGGACTGGGCCGCCTCCAGAGTGGTTCAGCCCTCACATTCAGTGGCGCGTGAAAAAGCCGGTCTGCTGCTGCAGGCGCAACGCCTGCGCCATGCCGCGCGTTTTGCATTGCAGCGTCAATCGACCCAACTCAGCGCTTTTGAAAAAGACTTGCCGAAAGCCATGAGCGCCTCTGCGGCCAGCCAGCGCCAGCGCTTGGAACGAGCCCAAACACGGCTCGAGCTACTCGACCCTCGCCTTGTTTTACAACGCGGTTACGCTTGGCTGTCTGATGTGCAAGGCCATGCGCTGACCAGCACGAAGCAACTCAGCGTCGGCCAGCCGGTGCGCGCCACCTTGGCCGATGGCGAGGTTAATTTGACGGTGTCACAACGCCATCTCATTTAGTTTTTACAATCAACAAGTCTTTATTTAAACGACCCTCAAGGAAA
>JABMMH010000230.1 GCA_013205645.1 Polaromonas sp.
AACGCCGAATACGCGCAGTGGTCTGGCATGTTCATTCCAGCCGCTACGCCTGAGCCGATTGCCCAGCGCCTGCGTGCTGCCGCCCGCTTTGCAGCGCAAGACGCACGCGTCAAAGAAGTCATCATGAACGCCGGCACACCAGTGATGTACCAAGACAGCCCTGACTTTGAAAAGTATGTTCAGGCCGATGCCAAGCGCATGGCCGAAGTCGTCAAGAAAATTGGCAAGCTCGAATAAGCCACTGACCAGCAACACTTAAAACCCGGAGACAAACATGCGCCGTCAAACATTCCTTCGCAGCAGCCTCGCCGTGATCGGCCTCGCCAGCGTGGTGGCCCACACCACGGCATTGGCTCAGGCCCAGACCTACCCCAACCGCGCCGTCAAGATCGTGGTGCCTTTCGCTGCAGGCGGCCCGGCCGACGTCTACGCGCGCTTCATCGCGCAGCGTCTGACTGAGACGCTTGGCCAGTCCTACATCATTGACAACAAGCCCGGCGCGGGCTCTGTCATCGGCACCGACATCGCGGCCAAATCGCCAGCCGACGGCTACACGCTGCTGCTGATGTCGAACACCCACACCGTCAACGAAACGCTGATCCCGAACAAGCCGTTTCAATTGATGCGCGACTTCGTGGCCGTGGCGCCGATCAACTATTCAGACTTGGTGCTGGTCGCCAATCCGAAAGTCCCTGCCAACAACCTGAAAGACCTCATCGCCTATGCCAAGGCCAACCCGGGCAAGCTGAACTACGCGTCTTCCGGCCCCGGTACGCCGTACCACATGGCTGGCGAACTCTTCAAAAGCATGGCCGACATCGACATGGTGCACGTGCCCTACAAAGGCAGCTCGGGTGCGCGCACCGACGTTATCGGCGGTTAGGTCGACGTGATGTTCGACGCCGTGACCACCATGGCCGACCAAGCGCGTGCCGGCCGCGTCAAGGCGTTGGCCACCAGCGGCCAACGTCGTTCCGACGTGTTGCCAGAAGCGCCGACGCTGAACGAAGCGGGCGTACCCGGCTACGAAGCCACCATCTGGTTAGGCTTAATGGCCCCCACCGGCACCCCCAAAGCCATCGTCGACAAGCTGAACGAAACCGTCTCCAAAATCGCCAGCCAGCCCGACGTCAAGCAAGCTTGGAACAAACAAGGCGCAGTGCCGCTGATCATGAACCCGGTGGCTTTCGACAAGTACATGCGCGACGACATCACCAAGTGGAACCGCGTCATCAAAACCGCCAACATCAAACTCGACTGACACTGCCCATGAACAACACCCTTCACCTGCTCAGCGGCGGTGCCGCGCAAGCCTTGGTCACGCGGCTGCAAGACCGCTTTTTGGCCCTGCACGGCGACTCCATCGAGCCCACCTTTGGCGCCGTCGGCATGATGAAAGACAAGCTCTTAGCCGGTGCGCCCTGCGACGTGCTGATCTTGACCGACGCACTCATCGCACAGCTCTCAGCCAGCGGCCAAGTCGCAGCCGGCACAGAGCGGGCCTTGGGTGTCGTCAAAACCGGCATCGCGGTCAAAACCGGCGAAACCCGCCCGGCTGTCTCCACACGCGCGGAACTCAAAGCCGCGCTGCAAGCCGCCAGCGGTATTTACTTCCCCGACGCCGTCAAATCCACCGCGGGCATTCACTTCATGAACGTGCTCAAGCAACTCGGCCTAGACCAAGAACTGGCAGACCGACTGCGCACCTTTCCGAACGGCGCCGCCGCCATGACGGCGATGGCCAAGTCCACTGAAACGGGTCTGCTGGGCTGCACGCAAGACACCGAGATTTTGTACATCGAAGGCGTCGACCTGATCGCCGACTTGCCCAAAGAGTTTGAACTCGCCACGGTCTACACCGCAGCGGTTTGCACGGGTGCCAAGGCGCCTGAATCGGCGGCTGCGTTGATTGGCTTGTTGGCTGGGGCGGAGGCTGCGGGCTTGCGGGTTGAATGTGGGTTTGAAGGCTGACTGTCGCCAACCGGTCAATTTCAGCATCGTCGGCATGACACCCGTCATCGAGGTGGGCTAGGAAAAAAACGAGTCGACGCTGGCTTTGAGCAATTACAAGCGGACCATTGCAGGCATCACGTTCAGGCGCAGCTATTGAAGCCTTGCCGTCCTGGCTCATCAACAAGCGTCACCTGTGCATAGACGTGTTATCACTTAAAAGTGATAGTTCACTTTTATCACCTTAAAGCAATACAATGACAATATTACTCAAAGGTGATATTACGCCATGGACTACCTCATCTCCATCTCAGACCAGCTTGCGCCTCAGCTGCGCTCCCTGCGCAAAGTGCGTCGGCTGAGCCAGGCAGACTTGGCCCTCAAACTCGGGGTGTCTCAGTCCCGCATCGCGGCGATTGAGCGCAACCCTGCGGCGGTCAGTGCAGGGCAACTTCTGGAATTTCTAAAGGCTTTAGGGGTTGACCTGGTCTTGCGCGATACGCATGCACCGGACGGCAACTCATCGTCGGAGTCAAACATCACCGACACCCTTCCTAAAGGCCAGTGGTGATGAGCGCGCTGTCAATCTGGATGAACGGTGAGTTGGTGGGCACTTGGCGTGTCGGGCGCACCGGCCACCACCGACTGGACTACGCGCCGTCTTGGCGGCTGTCGGCGCGCAGCCGTCCGCTGTCCCTGTCGCTGCCCTTCACGGCTGACAACCGGCTGGAAGGCGACGCGGTACGCAACTACTTTGACAACTTGTTGCCTGACAGTGATGACATTCGCAAGCGCATCAGTGCCCGGTTTCGGACCAAAGGCACGGACGCGTTGACGCTGTTGCAAGCGGTCGGCCGGGATTGCGTGGGTGCGGTGCAGTTGCTGCCGCCAGGCCTAGCCCCGGAAGGCTTCGACCATCTAAAGTACGAGGCGCTGACGACCGAGCAAATTGAAAGACACTTGGGCGCCTTGGGCTCACAGGCCGGCGTAGGCGCTCAAGATGATGATGATGAAGCCTTCCGCTTGTCCATTGCCGGCGCACAGGAAAAAACGGCACTGCTTCAAGTGAACGGCCAATGGTGTCGGCCCTTGGGCGCCACGCCCACCACCCACATACTCAAGCCACCCATCGGGGTCACCCCGGGGTGCAACCTAGACC
>JABMMH010000231.1 GCA_013205645.1 Polaromonas sp.
ACGCCAAATCTGCGCGGCGTCCGGGTTCATTCGGCCTTCAGTTTCAGGGCGGCGTCGTAGAGCTCGTTGCGCGATGCGCCAGTGATCTCGGCGGCGAGTTTGACCGCTGTTTTGAGGGGCAATTCAGCCAGCAACAACTTCAAGACGCGGCCGCCGTCGTCCGCCGCAGCCGCTTGCGGGGCGGGGTGCAGCACCAGCGCAAACTCACCGCGAAGACGCTGCGGACTGGCGGCCAGCCAAGCCGGCAGTTCGCTGGCGGGCAGGGTGGCGATTTCCTCAAACTGCTTGGTCAGCTCGCGCCCTACCGTGATGGCTCGGTCTGCCAAGGGCGCCAAGGCGCGGGCCAGCGCCTCCATGCGGTGCGGCGCTTCCAGCATCACCACCGCGCGCTTTTCAGTCAGCAAGACTTGCACGGCTTGGTCCCGTTCGCCGGCTTTGCTGGGCAAAAATCCGGCAAATACAAAACCGCTGTCGCCGGAGATGCCGGCCACGCTCAAGGCCGTGGTGACGCTGCTGGCACCCGGCAAGGGCGTGCTTTTGAAGCCGGCCGCGCGCACAGCAGCCACCAATCGCGCGCCCGGATCGCTGATGGCGGGGGTGCCGGCGTCGCTGACATAGGCCACGCGCTCACCGCGTTGCAAGCGGTTGATGACGCTGACCGCCGCTTCGGCTTCGTTGTGTTCGTGCACAGGCAACAAAGACTTGTTGATGCCGTACTGGCGCAGCAGGGTTTGCGTGTGGCGGGTGTCTTCGCAGCCGATGGCATCGACCAAGCCCAAGACGTGGAGTGCACGCAGGCTGATGTCGGACAAATTGCCAATGGGCGTGGCAACCACGTAAAGTGTGGCTGGTGGGTAATGTTGCAGGCCAGTGGCAACCCGTGCGGCCTCCAAGGCCAAGTCGAAAGAAGCGTTCAATGTGGTTTTCCAAAAAACAAGCGGCAGCGCCGACAGGGCAGATTACCACCAAGCGGCGCGGTGATGCGGCGGAAGCCTTGGCCTGTGCCTACCTGACGGAGCAGGGTTTGCGCTTGCTGGAGCGCAACTTCAACACGCCAGGTCGCGGCGGCGGCGAGATTGACTTGGTGATGCGGGCCCCAGATGGCACGCTGGTTTTTGTCGAAGTGCGCCAGCGCAGCACGGCCTCGCATGGCGGCGCTGGCGGCAGCATCACGGCTGTCAAGCAGCGGCGCATTGTCTTTGCCGCGCGGCATTATTTGATGCGTTTTGCGACGCTGCCACCGTGTCGCTTTGACGTCTTGCTGGTACAGGGGCCGACCCGGCCCGAAGGCCAGCAGACGATTGAATGGTTGCAAGCGGCATTCGATGCCTCTTGATGCGTCTTGACACAGGGTATGTCCGGGTGACGCTATCATGGAGGGCATGATCGAACAACGCATTGAGCAGCACTTCATCGACAGTGCAGACCTCAAATACCAGGCTGCGCAGGTCCTGTCCAAACCCATTTCGGCTGCCATTTCGGCCATCCTCGCCAGCGTCACCAGCGGTGGCAAGGTGCTGGCCTGCGGCAACGGCGGCGGCGCGGCCAGCGCGCAACATTTCGCCGCTAAATTTGTGGGTGGCTACGAGCGTGAACGCCCCGAGCTGGCCGCCATGGCGCTCTCCACTGATTCTTCCATCGTCACGGCCATCGCCAATGACTATGACTTCAAGGCCATCTTCGCCAAGCAAGTGCGCGCCTTTGGCGGCGCTGGCGACGTTTTGTTGGCCATCAGCAGCAGCGGCAATTCAGCCAACGTGCTGGCCGCCATTGAAGCCGCCCACGAGCGCGACATGACCGTGGTGGCGCTGACCGGCAAAGGCGGCGGCAAGATGACATTCGCCTTGCGCGAAACCGATGTGCATATTTGCATTCCGCACGACCGCACCAGCCGCATTCAGGAGGTCCATCTTTTGGCCTTGCACTGTATTTGCGATGGTGTGGACGCTCAATTACTAGGTGATCAGGAGATCTCAACATGAACCCATCCATTCTCAAACGCCGGCTACTCACAGCGGGTTTCTCAGTCGCTGTCATCGGCGCTGCCGCCTCTCTCTCGGCCTGCGTGCCACTGGTCATCGGCGGTGCCGCTGCCGGCACGGCGCTGGTCGCGACCGACCGCCGAACCGCTGGCGCCCAACTAGAAGACCAAGGGATCGAATTGCGCACGCTCAGCGAGGTTCGCAACACCTTCGGGACGCGCGTGCGCGTCAGCACGGTCAGCTTCAATCGGCAGGTCTTGCTGACCGGCGAAGTGCCCAACGCGCAAGACAAGCAGGCGGTCGGAGACTTGGTGAAGAAAATCGAGAACGTCGACTCGGTCGTCAACGAATTGGGCGTTCGCAATTCGCCTTCACTGGCGGATCGTTCGGGCGACTTGCTGATCACCGGCCGCGTCAAGGCGGCGATTTTGGATGCGCGTGACTTGCAAAGCAATGCCTTCAAAGTCGTGACCTCGAACAACACGGTTTACTTGATGGGCCGCGTCACCAAGCGCGAATCCGATCGCGTCACCGCCATTGCCCGCGGTGTCACGGGCGTGCAGCGGGTGGTGCGGATTTTTGAGAACATCAGCGAAGAAGAATTGCTGCGCCTGCAGCCTTCGCGCGCTGCGCCGACTAAGGCCTAAATTGGCCTAGCCTGCAGTCGACTCAGCGGCCTTATTTGAGCCGTTTGATCAGGCTGGAGGTGTCCCAGCGGCGTCCGCCCATGGCTTGCACGTCTGCATAAAACTGGTCGACCAAGGCGGTGACCGGCAGACGTGCGCCATTGTGTTTGGCTTCGTCCAGCACCAGCCCCAAGTCTTTGCGCATCCAGTCGACGGCAAAACCGAAGTCGAACTTGTCGGCGACCATGGTCGTGCCGCGGTTCTCTAGCTGCCAGCTTTGGGCGGCGCCCTTGCCGATGACGTCGAGCGCCAGATTCATGTCGAGGCCGGCTTTTTGGCCGAAGGCGATGGCTTCGCTCAAGCCCTGCACCAGCCCGGCAATGCAAATTTGGTTGACCATCTTGGTCAGCTGGCCAGCGCCGCTGTCACCCATCAATGTGAAGGCTTTGGCAAAGGCGATACCGGCTGGCTTGACGCCCTCAAAGGCAGCGGCGTCGCCGCCGCACATGACCGTCAGCGCGCCGTTTTGCGCACCGCCTTGACCGCCAGAGACCGGCGCGTCAATAAAGTGCAAGCCGAGGTTTTTGGCGGCGGCGTACAGCTCGCGCGCCACCGTGGCGGAAGCCGTCGTATGGTCGACAAACACCGCGCCCGGCTGCATGCCGGCAAAAGCGCCGTCTGCGCCCAGCGTCACGCCGCGCAGGTCATCGTCGTTGCCGACGCAGCAAAAAACAATCTCAGCACCCGTGGCGGCCAAGCGCGGCGTAGCGGCTTGGCGCGGTGCGGCCGTACCGGAAAATTCGGCGCACCAAGCGGCCGACTTGGCGGCGGTGCGGTTGTAGACGGTGACCTGGTGACCAGCCAAAGCCAGGTGACCGGCCATGGGGTAGCCCATCACGCCCAAGCCGATGAAGGCAACTTTGCGGGAGGCTGAGGGTGCGTATGTTTTGGCGTTGGTGCTGCTGGCGGTCATGGTGTTGTCTTCGTTGCTTGTTGTTTGAAAAAAATGATTCTGACACAGCCCGCGAGCACTCAGCCCGGAAACTGCGCTGGCGTTTTGGCTTTGTTGCGTGCCTCTGCCGGCGTGATCCGCTGTCGTTTGAGCAAGTCTGCAAGACTTTGGTCTAGGGTCTGCATGCCTTGACTCTGGCCGGTCTGCAGGCTCGAATACATTTGCGCCACTTTGCCTTCGCGGATCAAGTTGCGGATGGCTGGTGTGCCGATCATGATCTCGTGCGCCGCCACGCGGCCCTGTCCATCGGCTGTCTTGCACAAGGTTTGCGCCACCACGCCTTGCAGCGACTCTGACAGCATGCTGCGGACCATTTCTTTCTCGTCGGCGGGGAAGACATCGATGATGCGGTCGATGGTCTTGGTCGCGCTGGCTGTGTGCAATGTGCCCAGCACCAAGTGGCCGGTTTCGGCTGCAGACAAAGCCAGCCGAATGGTTTCCAAGTCGCGCATTTCGCCGACCAAAATCACGTCGGGATCTTCGCGCAATGCCGACCTCAAGGCGGCGGTGAAGCTGTGCGTGTGGCGACCCACTTCGCGTTGACTCACCAAGCAGTTCTTGGCGTTGTGGACAAACTCAATCGGGTCTTCCACCGTGATGATGTGGCCGCGTTCTGTGCGGTTGTAGAAGTCGACCATCGCTGCCAGTGTGGTCGACTTGCCTGACCCCGTTGGCCCGGTGACCAGCACCAGGCCACGCGGTTTGAGCGCTAACTCGGCGACGATGGCCGGTGCGCCCAGCGTTTCAAGCATAGGCACAAGCGACGGGATGCTGCGAAACACCGCGCCCGCACCGCGACTGTGCTGAAACGCATTCACGCGAAAACGCGACAAGCCCGGCACATCCAAGGCGAAGTCCAACTCCAGCGACTGCCCAAAAGCAGTCTGCTGATTCGGGCTCATCGCTTGCGCCAACATCTGCCCCAGTTGCTCAGCCTCCAGCGGCGGCAAGTCCAGCGTCTGAATGTCGCCATGCACACGCAGCATGGGTGGCAGCCCCGTCGACAAATGCAGGTCAGAGGCGTGGCGGTGGATGGCGACGGTCAGTAGTTCGGTGAGTTCCATGGCGAGCTTTGTAGTTCCTTCGACTGTAGGCGAAAAAAGCAATCCGCCCAGCGCGAAAGCAGTCTGGCAGTTGGGTACAGTCTGGGGAATGACCACACACCAGAATTTAGAAGTACTCAGCAGTCCCGCGGCCATCGCCAGCCAGCTCGCCAAGGTGCGGCAGCACATCGCCGAAGCCGCGATGGCGGCCGGGCGTGCGCCGGGCAGCGTGCGCTTGCTCGCGGTCTCCAAGACCTTCGGTGCTGACGCTGTGATCGAAGCCGTGCAGTCCGGGCAAACCGCTTTTGGCGAGAACTACATTCAAGAAGCAGTGGAAAAAATCCAGGCCTTGCGGCAGTGGCTGGCCGAGCCGGCGCAGTCCGGGCAAGCCGCGTTGGAGTGGCATTGCATCGGCCCGATTCAAAGCAACAAGACGCGTCTGGTGGCAGAGCATTTTGACTGGGTTCAGTCGGTCGACCGTCTGAAAATTGCCCAACGTTTGAGCGAGCAACGGCCGGCTGATTTGCCGCCGCTGCAAATTTGTCTGCAAGTGAATATCGACGGTGGTGCGAATAAATCTGGCGTGTCGCCCGAGGATGTTTTGGCGCTGGCGCAGGTGGTGTCCAGTCTGCCGCGGCTGGTGTTGCGTGGCCTCATGGCTATTCCCGAGCCGGCGCCTGATCATGCCAGCGCCCGCGCGGTGCATGCACGCACGGCCGCGCTGATGGCGCAGATCAATGCCGCAGGCGGACTGTCGCAGCCGCTCGACACCCTGTCGATGGGCATGAGCGCTGACTTGGCCCCCGCCATTGCGGCTGGCAGCACGATGGTGCGTGTGGGTACGGCGATTTTTGGTGGGCGTGGTTAAAGCGGTTAAGCGGTTAAGCGGTTAGGGCCCGTTTCTTTGTTCCTGCGCAATTAGGGCGTCGGTCGCCTCGGTGGCGAATTGTTGACGGTGGTTGATTTGAACCTGAACAAGCGCGCTGCGCCTGTTTAATTGGTTACGCCTATTGCATCTCTCAGTGGCGCTTTTTTGTAGCGCTATCGGTAGTATTGACTCCTTTGAAACAAAGGAATTTTTTGATGGCCCAACCATTTTTCGGTAGACGCGACTCCGAACCCGCAGGCTTGCGCCCCGGCGCCGTCAGCAACCAAGCCAACCCCAGCAGCTCAGCGCAAGCGCAAACTTCAGCGGCAAGACAAGCGCTCGACAGTTCTGCCATCAACCCGGTCCCAAGCACAGCCCCTGGCAAAGAACCCGGCAGTAAGCTCACCGTCGGTCCCAACATCAAGCTCAAGGGCGTCGAGATCACCGATTGCGACACCCTCGTGGTGGAGGGCACGGTTGAGGCCACGATGGACTCTCGCGTGATTCAAATTTCAGAGCTCGGCGCTTTCAAAGGCTCTGCTGACATCGACATCGCGGAGATTCACGGTCAGTTCGACGGCAACCTCACGGTGCGTGAAAAGCTGGTGATTTACGCCACCGGTAAAGTGATTGGCAAGATTCGTTATGGCAAATTGGTGATCGAAGAAGGCGGCCAGATCTCGGGCGACATTCAGGTTGGCTCGGCTGGCACTGTTGCACCGGCTTCTACAAGCTCAGTCAACGTCGCTAGGCCCGATGTGCAGCGCGTCGCCTGAGGCGCCTGTCGACCGCCCGCATGCGGGCTCAGAGCAGCCGCATCAGCAGCGGTAGCAGCAATGACGCCAGTACCACCTGCAGGCCCAGTGCCAGCGCCGCATAGGCGCCTGCGTCGGCATTGACCTGCATCGCCCGCGCTGCACCAATGCCGTGCGAAGTGGTGCCCAAGGCGAAGCCGCGTGCCGTCCAGCCAGCGGCATCGGTTGGAATGCCCAGCACGTCAAACAAGTACTTGCCACTGAGCGCGCCGATCAGACCGGTCACCACCGAGAAAACGGCGGTCAGCGCAGGAATGCCGCCTATGCTGGCGGCAATGCCCATGGCGACCGGCGCGGTCACAGACTTGGGTGCCAGCGACAACAACACGTCACTTGGCAAACCCACCGCCCAGCCCAACGCCAAGGCCGAACCACTGGCGGTCATACCGCCTGCTAAGGCCGCCAGCAGTAGCCTGCCCCAGCGACGCTTGAGGTCAGCGCGGCGCTGCCACAGCGGCCAAGCCAAGGCGACCACGGCGGGGCCCAACAAAAAGTGAATGAACTGCGCACCGGCGAAGTACGTCTCGTAAGGCACGCCGGTGAGTAGCAGGCCCGAGGCAATCACCGTCACGGTCCAGAAAACTGGGTTGGCCCACGGCGCATGGTTGACGGCCGTGTAGGCCGCTTGCGCCAGCAAATAAACCACCAGCGTGGCCGTCAGGCCGAACAGCGGCGTGGCCGACAGGTAGACCCACAGCTCCACGAAATTAGACATGCTTGCGCGGCTCGTCTGTGTTGCTGGCATCATCGCGACGCCACAAGTAGTTCAGCAGCAGTGCCGTCACGGCCAGCCCGATCAGCGTTGAGACCACCAGCACCAGCAACATGCGGCCACCATATTGGCTGACGATGGACAGATGCGTCATGACGCCGACGCCGACCGGCACAAACAGCAGCGATAAATGTGACAGCAGGTAATCGGCACAGACCGACACCGGCTCTCGCACCACAGCCCAGCGCAGCGCTATCAGCAGCAGCATCATGCCGACCACCGGCCCGGGCAAAGGCAGCGACAAGCCACGTGACAGCAACTCGCCCATCGACTGCAAAACCAGTAGCCAGCCGAGGCCGCGCAGTCCGTTCATGTGGATATTTTTTTAGAAGCGCGGCAGATCTGGGTGCGCGATTTGGCCGCCGCGCACCAGCATCTTGCCGTACTCAGCGCAGCGTTGCAGCGTCGGAATCACCTTGCCGGGGTTCAGCAGACCGCGTGCGTCAAAGGCGCGTTTGACGCCGAACATCTGCTCGTTTTCAGCGGCGCTGAACTGCACGCACATGCTGTTGAGTTTTTCAATCCCAACGCCGTGTTCGCCGGTCACCGTGCCGCCCATGGCGACGCTGGTTTCCAAAATGTCAGCGCCAAACAACTCGCAGCGGTGCAGCTGGTCAGCATCGTTCGCGTCAAACAAAATCAGTGGGTGCAGGTTGCCGTCGCCGGCATGAAAAACGTTGGCACAACGCAACTGGTATTTTTTTTCCATCTCGCCAATCGCCAACAAAATATCGGCCAAGCGATTGCGCGGAATGGTTGAGTCCATGCACATGTAGTCGGGGCTGATGCGGCCAGACGCCGGGAAGGCATTTTTGCGGCCGCTCCAAAAGCGCAGGCGCTCGGCTTCGTCTTGGCTGACCGTGATGTCGGTGGCGCCGCAGCGCGTCAGCACCTCGCTCATGCGGCCAATTTCTTCTTCCACTTCTTCCGGCGTGCCGTCGCTTTCGCAGAGCAAAATCGCCGCCGCGGTGAGGTCGTAGCCTGCGTGTACAAAGTCTTCTACGGCGGCGGTCATGGGCTTGTCCATCATCTCCAGCCCGGCCGGAATGATGCCAGCGGCAATCACTGCGGCCACCGCGTCGCCGGCTTTGCGCAAGTCGTCAAAGCTGGCCATGATGCAGCGCGCCAATTGCGGCTTGGGCACCAGCTTGACTGTGACTTCGGTGGTCACTGCCAACATGCCTTCGCTGCCAACGATGACGCTGAGCAGGTCGTAGCCGGGCGTGTCCAGCGCGTCGCTGCCGAACTCAATCTCATCGCCTTCAATCGTGAAGCCGCGCACCTTGAGCACGTTGTGCACGGTCAGTCCGTACTTCAGGCAATGCACGCCGCCCGAGTTTTCGGCAACGTTGCCGCCGATGGTGCAGGCGATCTGGCTCGACGGGTCGGGCGCGTAATACAAATCATGCGGGGCCGCGGCTTCAGAGATCGCCAAGTTGCGCACGCCACCTTGCACCACGGCGGTTCGGCTGGCCGAGTCCATTTTTAAAATCTTGTTGAACTTGGCCAGCGACAGCGTGACGCCCAGCTTGTGCGGCATCGCTCCGCCCGACAAGCCGGTGCCAGCACCGCGTGCCACCACCGGCACGTCCAGCGCGTGACAAGTCTTCAGCACCGCTTGCACCTCTGCATAGGTTTCGGGCAGCGCGACCACCAGCGGGCGCTGGCGGTAAGCGGTCAGGCCATCGCACTCGTAGGGCGTGGTGTCTTCGCGGTTCCACAGCAGCGCATGCTGCGGCAAAACCTTCTGTAAGGCGGCGACAACCTGCGACTGACGCTCGGCGCGTTCTAGCGAGGCTTGCTGTTCAGATGAAACGGGTGCATTCATGTCAAAGCTCCTGCCGCCAGCCACGTCGGAAAGCGACTGTTGGCGGGGCAAGCTGCACTTTAAACCAAATAGCCGCGGCTCATTCAGGGCGCACCAAAGCCATAGCGCGCAAAGGTGGTCTGTGCGGGCGTGGCCAGCAGGGCTTTGGCAAACGCCGCTGCTGCCGGCTTGGCTCCGTTTTTAACCGTCACGCCATAAGCGGCGCCAACTTGCAGGTTGGCCGGCAAGGCCACCACGGCCAAGCGCGGCACTTCTTTTTGCGCGGCCACAGCGTTGGTGCAGTAGGTCAGAAAAACATCGGCCTGGTTGTTGTCCATCACCCAGGCGTAAGTGCCGCGGCCGGCCGGCGCCTTAGGCGAGTCTGCACCGCCGGTGAGCTTCAAGGCCTTGGCGTCCAGCGTGGCGTATGCGCCGGCCTTGACGCTGTCGGCTTTGCGGAACAGCTCCCAAGCGTAGTCACCCGCGGGGTCGGCCTTGGGCATGGAGGTGCCCAAGCGCACCGTCGGGTCGAGCAGGGTGTCGAGCAAGGTGGACGGTGCAGTCTTGAGGTTGGCCTGGGTCAGGGCGCACAAGCTGTTGCGCACGAACACGGCTGGCGCTCCCCAAGCACCCGCATTGGCCAGGCGTTGCGGATGCTGAATGTCAGCCGAGGCGAAGACCTGCGCAGCGTCGCCTTTCTCAATGCGTTCACGCAGCAAGCCAGACGCGCCGAAGGTCAGTGCGATCTTTTGGCCGGTGCGGGTTTCGTAGTCGCGCGCAATCGTAGTCGCGCGCAATGTCCGTCATCGCTTCCCGCAAGCTGCCAGCGGCGAAGACTGGCAAGGGTTCATG
>JABMMH010000232.1 GCA_013205645.1 Polaromonas sp.
CACGTCTTCATGGCCCAAGCCGTTTTGCAGCGACAGCACCACCGTCTGCGGCCCCAGCAGCGAGACAGCAGAGCGCATGGCGTCCGCGGTGTGAAAGGACTTGACCAGCACGATCAGCAGATCGGCTGGGCCGCTGGCGCTGTCAACGCCAGCCGCTGAGATGGCTGCGCGAACCAGCACCGTGCGGTCAACCCCGTCAGTGCGCAGCACCAAGCCGCGCTGCGCCATGGCCTCGACGTGAGTCGCGTGGCGATTGATCAGCCAGACCTCATGGCCCGCCTCGGTCAGCACCCCGCCCATCGCGCAACCCAGGGCGCCAGCGCCCAGCACACAGATTTTCAAAATGAAGTCCTTCACCGTCACGCCAACGGGCGAGCGCCGCTCAAAACGCCTAAACGCCTAAACCCGCCAGCCCAACAACCATTTAAAGCGCTGCCAATACTCTGGTACCACCAGAAAGATATAAGCCGTCATCAGCGCATTGGCCAAGCCGACCGCCAAAAACACCGCCGGAATACTGAGCCCGGCTTTGAGCATGGCACCCGCCAACACCGCGCTGACGATCATGAACAGGGCGTTCAAAATGTTGTTGGCGGCGATGATCCGGGCACGGTGGGTGACCTCGCTGCGCAGCTGAATCAGCGCATACATCGGCACGCTGTAAAGACCGGCCGAGAGGCTCAGAAAACCGAGATCGGTCATGACCCGCCAATGCGCCGGGATCTGCACAAACTCAGCCACGCCCATCAGCGCTGCGGGCGGCAAGTTGCGCGACGCGAAGTACAGGTCCACCGTGAAAAGCGTCATGCCAATGGCCCCCAGCGGCACCAAACCGATCTCGACTTGACGTTTCCCCAGCACTTCACACAGCAGCGAACCAATCGCGATGCCAATCGAGAAAACCACCAGCAGCAGCGACGCCACTTGCTCGTTACCGTGCAGCACTTCTTTGGCGAAACTCGGGAACTGACTCAAGAAGACCGCACCAAAAAACCACATCCAGCTGATGCCGAGCAAGGCCCGAAAAACCATCGGCTGCGCATGCGCCCGCTTCAGGTTGCGCCAGGTTTCAGAGAACGGGTTCCAGTTGATGCGCAGCCCGGGATCGGTGGCCGGTGCCGCGGGAATGAACTGCGCGACGACGCGACCCGCGACGGCCAATGAGACGCACGCAATAGCCACGTACAGCGGGCCCGAGCCAGGCAAGGCCACCAGCAAACCACCGACAACATTGCCCAGCAAAATCGCCACGAAGGTGCCCATCTCGACCATGCCGGTGCCGCCCATCAACTCAGACTCGCGCAGCGCCTGGGGCATGTAGGAAAACTTGACCGGACCGAACAAGGTCGAGTGCAAGCCCATCATGAAGGTGCAACCCAACAACAGCGGCACTTGCCACGCGGTACCGGTGGCCAAGAAGCCGGCGGCCGCCAGCAGCATGATAAGCACTTCGACGTTCTTGACGAAACGCATGATGCGGGTTTTGTCGTACTTGTCGGCGAACTGACCGCTGGTCGCTGAGAACAGCAAAAACGGCAAGATGAAGACCGCACCAATCACCAGCCCCGCCATGGCGGGCGGCAACCAAGCCACGCTCAGCTGGTAGGTCACTAGCATGGTGAAGGCGAACTTGAACAGGTTGTCGTTCATCGCCCCTGAAAATTGCGTCCAGAAAAACGGCGCAAAACGCCGTTGCCGGAGCAATTCGAACTGACTCTGGCCAGGCTCTGGCGACGTCAAAATCAGCGGCTGGCGGTGAAAACGGTCAACACGCCGGTGTAGCCGTAAACGTGGTTGCGGGCGATTTCACCGTTCGCAAAAAAGCCCACCAAAGGCACATCGCCCAAGGCGCGCCGGATGATTTGCAGCTCAGCGCTGGGGCCGCCAAAGTGCGGTCCACCGCGGCCGGTGCAACTCACGTAAATGGCCCCGGCGATGCCGCGCGCCAGATGCGGCGCGGACTCAGCCTCACCGGCACCCAGCGCCTGAGCCACTTCAGCAGTGACTTCTTGCGGCTCCAGTTCTTCGCGTATTTCAGCGCAAACACGCATCAAGTCGGCCCGCGCAGCCGCTGCATGGCGCTCGCAAAAAGCCAGCGTCATGCCGACCTCG
>JABMMH010000233.1 GCA_013205645.1 Polaromonas sp.
ACCGACATCGTCAAGATGGTCGAAGCGCCGGTTCTGCACGTCAACGGTGATGACCCTGAAGCCGTTGTTCTGGCGACCCAGTTGGCCCTCGAGTACCGCCTGACGTTCCGCAAAGACGTGGTGTTAGACATCGTCTGTTTCCGCAAGCTGGGCCACAACGAGCAAGACACGCCGGCGCTGACACAGCCGCTGATGTACAAAAAAATCGTCGCGCATCCGGGCACTCGCCGGCTGTTTGCCGACAAGCTGACAACCCAAGGCTTGGGCGACACCTTGGGCGATGACATGGTCAAGTCCTACCGCGCTGCGCTGGATGCTGGCAAGCACATCGGTGAGTCTGTGCTGAGCAACTTTAAGACCAAGTACACCGTCGACTGGGCTCCGTTTCTGGGCAAAAACTGGACTGACGCGGGTGACACCTCGATTCCGGCGTCAGAGTGGAAGCGCCTGGCCGAAAGAATCACCACGATTCCTGAATCCGTGTCACCGCACCAGTTGGTTAAAAAAGTTTATGACGACCGTGCCGCCATGGGTCGCGGCGACACGCCGGTGGACTGGGGCATGGGCGAGCACATGGCCTTTGCGTCCTTGGTGGCCAGCGGCTACCCGGTGCGTTTGTCGGGCGAAGACAGCGGCCGCGGCACCTTCACACACCGTCATGCGGTGATTCATGACCAAAAGCGTGAAAAGTGGGACATTGGCAGCTACGTTGCATTGCAAAATGTGGCAGAGAACCAAGCCCCTTTCGTGGTCATCGATTCGATCCTGTCCGAAGAAGCCGTGCTTGGTTTTGAGTACGGTTACGCGTCGAACGACCCCAACACCATGGTCATCTGGGAAGCCCAGTTCGGCGACTTCGCCAATGGCGCGCAAGTGGTGATTGACCAGTTCATCGCCTCGGGTGAAGTCAAGTGGGGCCGTGTCAATGGCTTGACCCTGATGCTGCCGCACGGCTACGAAGGGCAAGGACCAGAGCACAGCTCGGCGCGTCTTGAGCGCTTCATGCAGTTGGCGGCAGACACCAACATGCAGATCGTCCAGCCGACCACGGCGAGCCAGATCTTCCACGTCTTGCGCCGTCAAATGGTGCGCGATCTGCGCAAGCCGCTGATCATCTTCACGCCTAAGTCCTTGCTGCGTAACAAGGACGCGACTTCACCTGTGTCTGAATTCACCAAAGGCTGCTTCCAGACCGTGATTCCAGAGAATAAGGTGCTGAAGGCCGATAAGGTCAAGCGCATCTTGGCTTGCTCTGGCAAGGTCTACTACGACTTGGTGAAAAAACGTGAAGAGCTGGCCGCTAACGATGTCGCCATCTTGCGTGTGGAGCAACTTTATCCGTTCCCGCACAAGGCTTTCGCGGCTGAACTCAAAAAGTACCCGAACGCCACGGAACTGGTCTGGACGCAAGACGAACCGCAAAACCAGGGTGCTTGGTTCTTTGTGCAGCATTACATCCACGAGAACATGGTGGCCGGACAAAAACTCGGTTACTCAGGCCGTGCGGCCTCCGCTTCGCCTGCGGTGGGTTATTCACACCTGCACCAAGAGCAGCAAAAGTTACTGGTCGAAGGCGCATTTGGCAAGCTCAAGGGCTTTGTCCTGTCCAAGTAATCTGCTCGCGCACATGCTCATTCGTCCCTCATACAGAATCAATTCCCGAAAGATAAAAAATGGCTATCGTTGAAGTCAAAGTCCCGCAGCTGTCAGAATCCGTGGCCGAGGCCACCATGCTGGTGTGGAAAAAGAAAGTCGGCGACGTCGTCGCGGCTGATGAAATCCTGATTGAAATCGAGACCGACAAAGTCGTTCTTGAAGTGCCCGCACCGTCTGCTGGCGTGATCTCAGAAATCCTGATCGGCGACGGCGCTACCGTGCTGGCCGAGCAACTGATCGCCCGCATCGACACCGACGGCAAGGTCGCTGCCGCTGCCGCTGCACCGGCTGCTGCTTCTGCACCTGCCGCCGCTGCCGCACCTGCGGTGGCAGTCGCTGCCGCTCCGGCATCCAACAGCATGGCTGGCGTGGCCATGCCCGCCGCGGCCAAGTTGATGGCTGACAACAGTCTGGCAACGGGTTCCGTTTCCGGCACCGGCAAAGATGGCCGCGTCACCAAGGGTGATGTGTTGTCTGCCGTTGCTGGCGGCGTCAAGCCAGCTGCCGTGATTCCTGCTGCCGCGCCCAAGGCGCCGCTGCCGCAAGTGGCCACACCGGCTGCCAGCCTGGGCGAGCGCCCTGAACAACGCGTGCCCATGAGCCGTCTGCGCGCTCGCGTGGCCGAGCGCTTGTTGCAGTCGCAATCGACCAACGCCATCCTCACGACTTTCAACGAAATCAACATGGCCCCGGTCATGGAGATGCGCAAGAAGTTCCAGGAAAAGTTCGAAAAAGAACACGGCATCAAGCTCGGTTTCATGAGCTTTTTCGTCAAGGCGGCCGTGCACGCTTTGAAGAAATACCCAGTCCTGAACGCGTCTGTTGATGGCAATGACATCGTTTACCACGGCTACTTTGACATCGGTATCGCGGTCGGTTCACCGCGTGGTTTGGTCGTGCCTATCTTGCGCAATGCAGACCAGATGAGCTTTGCCGACATCGAGAAGAAAATTGCCGAATACGGTGCCAAGGCACGTGACGGCAAGCTCGGCATCGAAGAGATGACCGGCGGTACTTTCTCCATCAGCAATGGCGGCACCTTCGGCTCGATGTTGTCGACGCCGATCATCAACCCACCACAGTCGGCTATTTTGGGCGTGCATGCGACCAAAGACCGCGCCGTGGTTGAGAACGGCCAGATCGTGGTTCGCCCGATGAACTACTTCGCCATGTCTTACGACCACCGCATCATCGACGGCCGCGAAGCCGTGCTGGGCCTGGTCGCGATGAAAGAGGCGATGGAAGATCCAGCACGTTTGCTGTTTGACATCTGAAGAAATTATGGGACAGCCGAAGAAATGCACAGCAGTTTTGCTCTGTCCCCAACTGACTAGAGAGAAATAATGTCCAAACAATTTGACGTGATCGTTATCGGTGGCGGTCCTGGCGGTTATATCGCCGCGATTCGCGCTGCGCAGCTGGGCTTCAACGTGGCCTGTATCGACGAGTGGAAAAATGCCAAGGGCGGCCCGGCTTTGGGCGGCACTTGCACCAACGTGGGTTGTATTCCTTCAAAGGCGCTGCTGCAGTCTTCGGAGCACTTTGAGCAAGCCGGTCATCATTTTGCGGACCACGGCATCAACGTCTCAGGTCTGAGCCTCGACGTCGCCAAAATGGTGGGCCGCAAGGACACCGTGGTGAAACAAAACAACGACGGCGTTGTTTATCTGTTCAAAAAGAACAAGGTGACTTTCTTCCATGGCCGCGGCTCTTTTGTCGTCGCCAAAGATGGCTTGTACGAGATCAAAGTGGTTGGCACCGCTGAAGAAACCATCTCTGGCAAGCACGTGATCATCGCCACGGGATCCAACGCACGGGTCTTGCCGGGCACGCCGTTTGATGAAGATAAAATCTTGTCCAACGACGGCGCATTGCGCATGACGGCTGTGCCAAAAAAACTCGGCCTGATTGGCTCTGGCGTGATCGGCTTGGAGATGGGCTCCGTCTGGCGTCGTCTGGGTTCAGAAGTGACCGTGCTAGAAGGCCTGCCGACATTCCTAGGTGCAGTCGACCAACAAATCGCCAAAGAAGCCCACAAGGCCTTTGTCAAGCAAGGTTTGAAGATCGAGCTCGGCGTCAAAGTCGGCGAGATCAAGTCGGGTAAAAAAGGCGTGTCAGTCGCCTACACCAACGCCAAGGGCGAAGCGCTGTCACTCGACGTTGACAAACTCATCATCTCGATTGGCCGCGTCGCCAACACCATCGGCCTCGCCGCTGATGTCGTTGGCTTGGCGCTCGACGAGCGCGGTGCGATCGTCGTTGACGGTGACTGCAAAACCAATTTGCCCAACGTCTGGGCGGTGGGTGACGTGGTGCGCGGCCCAATGCTCGCACACAAAGCGGAAGAAGAGGGCGTTGCTGTTGCTGAGCGCATTGCTGGCCAACACGGCCATGTCAACTTCAACACCATCCCTTGGGTGATTTACACCAACCCCGAGATTGCTTGGGTCGGTCAAACTGAAGAGCAACTCAAGGCTGAAGGCCGCGCTTACAAAGCCGGCACTTTCCCGTTCTTGGCCAATGGTCGGGCCCGTGCTTTGGGTGACACCACCGGCATGGTCAAAATGTTGGCGGACGCTGTCTCTGACGAAATTCTTGGCGTGCACATCGTCGGCCCAATGGCCAGCGAATTGATCGCCGAGTGTGTGGTGGCGATGGAGTTTCGCGCCAGCAGTGAAGACATTGCCCGCATCTGCCACGCGCATCCGTCGCTCAGCGAAGCCACCAAGGAAGCGGCTTTGGCGGTTGACAAACGCACGCTCAATTTCTGAACTTGGCCCGCCAACCTAAGCTGATGCCGGTCCATGTAGCCTACGAGGCAGAGCTACAGGCGCGCGGTTATGTCAGCGATCCTGCGCAGCTGCGCGCGGTCGCAGCGCTTGAACGCTGCGCAACGGAGTGGGCCAGCTTCAAAGAAAAGCGTTCAAACGCCTTCAAGAAGTTGATCAACCGGCCGGCTATTCCGCGCGGTGTTTACATGCACGGCGGCGTTGGCCGGGGTAAAAGCTTTCTGATGGATTGCTTTTACAACGCAGTGCCACTCAAGCGCAAAACACGGCTGCATTTTCATGAGTTCATGCGTGAAGTACACCGTGAACTGCGCGATTTGCAAGGCACGGTGAATCCGCTTGATGAGTTGGGCCGCAGAATTTCTCTGCGCTACCGTTTGATCTGCTTCGATGAGTTTCACGTGGCCGACATCACGGACGCGATGATCCTGCACCGACTGCTGGCCGCCTTGTTTGACAACGGCGTGGGTTTTGTCACGACTTCCAACTTCAAGCCAGATGACCTGTACCCCAATGGCTTGCACCGGGACCGCATCTTGCCGGCGATTGCGTTGCTGAAGGAAAATCTGGAAGTGCTGAGTGTCGACAACGGCACCGACTACCGGCGTCGCACGTTAGAGCAACTCAGGCTATACCTCACGCCGCTCGGGGCCGAAGTTGACGCGGAGATGACTCAGACCTTCAACCGGCTGGCTGAAGCGCACGACGAAGACCCGATTTTACAGATTGAAGCCAGGCAGATTCAGGCTCGCCGCAAAGCGGGTGGTCTGGTCTGGTTCGACTTCAAAACGCTGTGCGGTGGACCGCGTTCACAAAACGATTACTTGGAGCTGGCCAGTCAGTTCCACACCGTGATGCTCAGCGGTGTGCCGCACATGCCGGTTAACAAAGCATCTGAAGCACGGCGCTTCACTTGGTTGGTCGACGTCTTGTATGACCGCCGCGTCAAGCTGATCATGTCGGCTGAAGTGGCACCAGAAGAGCTCTACACCGAAGGCCCACTGGCGCATGAATTTCCGCGTACCATTTCACGTTTGAATGAAATGCAGTCGGCAGAATTTCTGGCCCTTGAGCGCCGGGATGTCGATACGTCGCTCACATGAAATTCATTTTTACACTGGCGCTTTGGTTTGGTTTGACAGGCAGTGTCTTGGCTCAGGCAGAGGTTGATGCCGGGCAGCTGGCGCGCAACGCCGAGCGAGTGCGCATCACGGCTGAAAGGCAGCAGATTGAATCTGCTTTCAAAGCCGAGCAAGCCATTTGCTTTCGCAAGTTCTTCGCCAATGCCTGCCGTGACGAACTTCTGCAGCCGTACCGTTCGGCCTTGGCCGATCTGCGTCGTCAAGAAGTTTTGATGAACGAAGTTGAGCGCAAAATTAGTGCCGCCGATCAGTTGCTGAAAAATGAAGAGCGGCTCTCTTTGCAGCGCGAAAAGCAAGCAGAGCAAGCGATCAAAGTCCAGCAAGATGCCGATAATTTGACCGAGCGCGCCAAGCAACAAAAGATCAATCAGGGGAATGCCGCTGAGCAGGCGGCTGGCAACATAGCCGACAGGGATGCCAAGTTGGACAGCCGTCAAAGCCAGGCGGCTGAGGCAGAAACAAAGCGCGCCCAAGCCGCTGCCAATGTCGAGGCCACACGCCAGCGGCAGGCGCAAGCGGCGCAGCGCCGGGCAGAGCACGAACAACGCTTGCGCGACCAGGGCCCGCCGACCGGGAAATCCCTGCCGACTTATCCCTGAACTGCAGGCCGTCACCATGTTCACCAACCTGCATTCAGCCGAGAGGCGACTGATCGACATGACCATCGAACACGCAGACCTCGATGCGTTGATCGATTCGATGGCACACACCCTGCCGGTCGACCAGCTCTTGTTCAAACGATTGAAAAAACGCCGGCTGGTTTTGCGCGACAAAATCGCGCAGCTTGAATCCTCCCTGCGCCCGGCCGAGCCCGCCTGATGGATCTTGAGCAGCAAGTCGAAGCGGCTTTTGGGCCTGACGGTGTGTTGTCCCGCGCCGCCGATCAGTTTGTGCCGCGCAGTGGCCAAACCGAGATGGCGCTGGCGGTAGCGCGTGCGATTGAAGGTGCTTATCCCTTGGTGGTCGAAGCCAGCACTGGCGTCGGTAAAACTTTTTCTTATTTGGTACCGGCCTTGCTCAGCGGTGAGCGCGTCTTGTTGTCGACCGCCACCAAGGCCTTGCAAGACCAGTTGTACGGCCGCGATTTACCGCGCCTCGTCGAAGCCTTGGGCGTGCCGGTCAGCACCGCGCTGTTGAAGGGGCGTGGCAGTTATTTGTGCCTGCATCGCATGGAGCAAGCGCGCACCGAAGCCATGCAAGCTGAGCGCAGCATCCTGCATGCCTTGGCGCGCATCGAGGAATGGTCGCAAACCACGCGCACCGGGGATTTGGCTGAACTGCCGGGTCTGGACGAGCGCTCGCCGGTGATTCCCCTGGTCACATCGACCCGCGAAAACTGCCTGGGCGCAGCCTGCCCGAGGTTCCGCGCCTGTCACGTCAATCTGGCCCGGCGCGAGGCTTTGGCCGCTGACGTCGTGGTCATCAACCATCATTTGTTTTTTGCCGATTTGGCCGTCCGTGAGTCGGGTGTGGCTGAATTGCTGCCGACAGTGCGCATCGCGATTTTTGACGAAGCCCATCAGCTCAACGAAACCGGCGTGCAGTTTTTGGGCAAAAACATCACCACCAGTCAACTCTTGGATTTTTGCCGGGACTTACTTGGCACCGGACTGCAAATGGCGCGTGGTTTGGCTGACTGGCAAGAGCTCGCCGGCAAAGCCGAACGCGCCGCCCGTGAGCTGCGTCTGTGTGTCGGCAAAGCCCATCCCGGCACCAAGCTGCGCTGGACTGAAACTTGCCCTGAAACAGTCGACCCCGATGCTTGGGCGCTTGCCTTGGAAGAAATGGGTGATGCTTGTTCGGCGGCAGCCGAAGCACTCGACACAGTGAGTGAGATTGCACCGGACTTTGGGCGACTGCTGGAGCGTGCAGTTGAGTTCGGCGAACGCCTGCGGCATTTCGCTGGGCCTTGCCAGACCGGGTCGGTGCGTTGGCTGGAAGTTGGCGCGCAACTGCGCTTGATCGAGTCGCCGTTGGACATCGCCCAAGCGGTGCAGGCCAAGGTGCTTGGCAATAACCCGGAAGCAGCGAAGACCTGGATTTTTACTTCGGCCACCCTCGGTGACGATGACAAATTGAGCTGGTTCACCAAGCCTTGCGGTTTGGTCGGCGCGCAATTGTTGAAGGTTGGCAGTCCGTTCGACTATGCGACGCAGGCAGCGGTTTATGTGCCGCGCGATTTTCCGAAGCCCAGCGAGGCGGCTCACATGACCCGCGTGGCGCAGTCAACAGCGCTCTGGGCTGCGCGGCTGGGCGGCCGAACCATGGTGCTGACAACCACCTTGCGGGCTTTGCGCGGCATCGCCGACATATTGCGTGAGACCTTTGATGCGTCGGGTGAACTCGACGTGCTGGTCCAAGGGGCTTTGCCGAAACGCGTGCTGATCGAACGGTTTCGCCGCGGCAGCTCGAACGGCGAGGCCGGTTGCATTCTGGTCGCCTCAGCTTCTTTTTGGGAAGGCATTGACGTGCCGGGTGATGCCTTGCAGCTGGTCATCATCGACAAGTTGCCCTTCCCGCCGCCGAATGATCCGATGGCAGAAGCTCGCTCAAAACACATCGAGTCAGAAGGCCGCAGCGCTTTCAATGATTACTTTTTGCCAGAGGCTGCGGTGGCCCTCAAACAGGGTGCCGGACGCTTGATTCGGCGCGAAACCGATCAGGGCATTCTGGTGGTCTGTGACACCCGTTTGGTGGCGATGGGTTATGGCAAGCGGCTACTGAAAGCCTTGCCACCGATGCAACGATTGAACTCCGAGGCGGAGTTGTTAGATCGACTGGATGGGCTCACCAAAACTTGTACCACGAGCCCTCTTTCGCTTTGACGTCTCGGCGCGTGAACGCGCTGTTCGGGTAGTTTTTCTGCATCACGCGAAGCGTGTCGTCACGCAGTTGCGTCATGCCCAAGGCGTCATACGAACGGTAAATAAGCGAGAGGGCTTCTTCAATGGCCGGCACATCACGGTATTCAGTGATGGCGATTTGAGCCCGATTGATGGACGCCACATAGGCGCCGCGGCTGAAATAGAAGCGAGCCACATGCACTTCTGACTCGGCCAGCGAGTTGACGATGTAAGTCATGCGCAGGCGAGCGTCGGGTGTGTATTTCGAATCAGGAAAACGTGTGGCCAGTTCCTTGAAAGACTCAAACGATTCTTTGGCCGACTTTTGGTCGCGCTCAGAAAGATCTTGGCTGACCCAAGAGCTGAAAAGGCCAAGGTTGTCATTGAAATTGACCAGCCCTTTCAAATACAGCGCATAGTCCAAGGCTGAACTGGCGGGATGCAGTCGCACAAAGCGGTCCAGGGTGGCGATGGCTTGAACTTTGTCACCGTTTCTATACTGGGTGTAAGCTTTTTCAAGTTGGGCCTGCTGGGCCAAGGGGGTTCCAGCTGCGCGGCCTTCCAGCTTTTCATACAAGCCGATGGATTTTTCAAAGGCGCCGGAGGCGGCTTCGTCTTTGGCTTCCGAGTAAATTTTGTTCGGGCTCCATGTTGCGGTCGGGTCTACCGGCGTTGATGCGCAACCGGCCAAAAGGCCGCCGAGAATTAAAACAGCCGTGGCTGTGCGAGTCGTGGCTTGAAGCGCCGATAATTTGAACAACATCGTGATCGACTCTCTAATGACTGTTTCTGAACCTAGCCCAATAATTATATCGAGCGACCCTGTGATCGCTGACGACTCTCTTGAGGAGAGCGACAGCGTCGTTGAGGTCGAATTGCGCGAGGCCGAAGTGCCTATTTCGGCGCACGGCGAGCGGCTTGACCGTGCCTTGGCTGGAATTGTGCCCGAGTTCTCGCGCACCTACTTGCAGCAGCTCATCGAGTCCGGCGCTGTCCGCTTGAAAAAGCTAGTCGTCACCAAAACCTCGGCCAAGGTCAAGGCCGGCGATCTGTTGCAAATTGAGCTCAGACCAACACCCCAAAGCCAAGCCTTCAAGCCTGAAGCCATGGATTTGGACGTTGTTTTTGAAGATGACTACTTGCTGGTGATCAACAAACCGGCGGGCTTGGTGGTGCACCCGGCCCCGGGCAATTGGAGTGGTACGCTGCTGAACGGTTTGTTGGGTCGTGATGACGCGATGCGTTTCTTGCCGCGTGCCGGCATCGTGCACCGGCTCGACAAAGACACCAGCGGCCTGATGGTGGTGGCCAAAACCCGCGAAGCCATGGACCGGCTGGTCGAGATGATCGCAGCCCGGGAAGTTAATCGCGACTATCTGGCGGTAGGTCACAAAGAGTGGCTGGGATCGCGGCAACAGCAGGTGGCGTTGCCGATCGGCCGCGACCCGCGCAACCGTCTGCGCATGGCGGTGGTCGATTTGGAGCGTAACTCTGGCAAAACAGCCATGACCGACATTTCATTGATCGACAACCAGGATGATTTTTGCCTGGTGCGCTGCAAGCTGTACACCGGCCGCACGCATCAAATCCGCGTTCACATGGGGGCACTGGGTCATCCGTTGGTTTCTGATGCGCTCTATGGCGGTGAGCCTGCCGTTAGCCTCACGCGCCAAGCCTTGCATGCCCGTCGCTTAGGTTTTGAGCATCCTGTGAGCGGCGAGGCCATGAGTTTTATATCACCGGTGCCGGCCGACTTGGAAGCCGCCATGGCTGAGCTGGGGCTCAGTTATAATGGAAAACTGTAGTCTCAACTACTTGCCAGCGTTACGCTCAACCGATGGTTTTCCACCATCCTGAACCTCTCGTCTCTGTGCCCCGCCTCGGTTGTAACCAGGCCCGCCTCACCCGGTTTTTTTACGGATTTGAAAATTCATGAATACGATGGATGCAAAACGCGTCCTCGAAACGGCATTGATCTGCGCTCCGCAAGCTTTGCATGTGCGCGAGATGGAGGTGCTCTTCGACGGTGCGCTGACAGCCGACACCCTAAAACGCCTGTTGCAGCAGTTGCAGGACGACTGGACGGGCCGAGGCGTTGAGTTGATTCACGTGGCGAGTGGCTGGCGTTTTCAAAGCCGCCCGGAGATGCGTGAATTCTTGGATCGGCTGCACCCTGAGAAGCCGCCCAAGTACACACGCGCAGCACTGGAGACCTTGGCCATCATTGCCTATCGTCAGCCCGTGACGCGCGGTGACATGGAAGATATTAGGGGCGTGACGATCAACAGCCTCTTGCTCAAGCAACTCGAAGACCGCGGTTGGGTTGAAGTGATTGGCCACCGCGAAACTGTAGGCCGGCCTGGGCTTTACGCCACCACTCGCCAGTTTCTCGACGACCTCGGGGTTGAGTCGCTAGACCAGTTGCCAGCGATGAACAGCGCCGAAGGTGAGGCAGCCATGCTTGAGCAGATCGAGTTTGGCTTGTCGGAACCGACGCCGATGGCTGAACCCATGGTGGTGCAGACAGAGATCGAGACCGTGATGGAAATCCAAGTTGAGATTGCAACTGAAATCGACATAGAAATTGAGACCGGGACAGAGTCAAAGACTGAAACACAGACAACGCCCGAAGACACTGACAAGCCAACCCGCGAAAACACATGAACCCATCAGACACACCCGTTCCCCCAGCCGACACGCCTCCCCAGCCTGTTGTAGATGCCATCACGCCAGAACAGCAGGGCGTTCCACAACAGCCGCTAGCGCCTCGGCCACAGGTCGCCGCAGCCCGCGACTCTGCTTACCAGTTTGAAGATGTGGTGACCGGCCAATTCGACGCTGACGAAGAGGATGTCGCCGTTGTCTTGTCCAAGCGCGTGTTGTCGGCACAGCCAGAAAGCCCGAAGCTGCACAAGGTGCTGGCGCAAGCCGGTTTGGGTTCGCGCCTGGAAATGGAGCAACTCATTCTGGAAGGGCGAATTTCTGTCAACGCCGAGCCGGCACACGTCGGGCAGCGTATCCAGTTTGGCGACACGGTCAAGGTCAACGGCAAGCCGGTTCGCGTGCGCATCGACCCGCCGCCTGCCCGTGTCATCGCTTATCACAAGCCAGCTGGCGAGGTTGTCACCCACGATGACCCGCAAAACCGCCCCACCGTTTTTAGACGTCTGCCCAAGCTCTACCAAGGTAAGTGGCAGTCTGTCGGCAGGCTCGACTTGAACACCGAGGGTTTGTTGCTGTTGACGAGTTCTGGCGAGCTCGCCAATCAGTTGATGCATCCACGTTTTGGTTTGGAGCGCGAATACGCTGTGCGTGTGCTCGGTGCACTCAACAACGAAGAGAAAAAACGCTTGTTGGAGGGCGTGCAACTCGATGACGGCATGGCTCAGTTCGGCAGCATTGAAGCCGGCGGCGGCGAGGGCGCCAACTGCTGGTACAAGGTGACGATTTCTGAAGGCCGGAACCGCGAAGTGCGCCGCATGTTTGAAGCGGTCGGCCATGCCGTCAGCCGTTTGATTCGCATTCGCTATGGCGCTGTCATGTTGCCGCGTGGCCTTAAGCGCGGTGCCTTCGTTGAGCTCGATGACAACGACATTGCCGCGCTGACGAATGCGGTGAGCCGATCTGAATCGCGCGGCGATCCACGGCCACCGCGTCAAGCCGACGCTGCGCCTGGCAGGGGACGTGGTCCTCGGCAAGAGCGTTCCCGCGGCAATCGGGGTGCGCCCGTGCAGCGTCAACCTGGCGATGCGCAGCGGGATGACGCGCCAGAGCCATACGACTTGCAGCCGCCGCCCCAGCGGCAAGATGCCGGTCGTGATGGCGGTCGTGGAAGAGGCGGCCCCGGTGGTCGTGCACCCGGCCCGGGCGGCCCACGCGGTGGTCCGCGTCAAGGTAACTTTGGCGGCGGTGGCCGACCAGCTCAGCCGCGCGGCGGCGATCGTTCGGCCAGATCCGACAATCCGCCGGGTGGTTCTCAGCCAGACCCGATGAAAACCTCGTTTGGTTACATCGGTGCCGACACCTTCACCAAGCAACGCCAAGCGCAGGGCCAAGGCCAACGCCGCGGTGGCGGCGGTAGTGGTAGCGGCGGTGGTTATGGAGGAGGTGGCGGTGGCGGTGGTTATGGCGGCGGTGGCGGCACAGGTGGCGGAGGCCCACGCCGTGGTGGCGGTAATCGGGGCGGCAGTGGCGGTGGCGGCGGTCGAAGCGGGAATCGCTGAACACCGCGCTGAGCATCAAGCTGAACTTCAAGGTCTTTCTGCTCACCCCTGAGCACACACAGACGGTGCGCTCAGGTTAAACTCTAAGGCTTTGTTCATTCTGAACGCGCTCTCGAAAATTCTAAAGTTAAGGAAATCTCATGGCTATCGAACGCACTCTCTCCATCATCAAGCCTGACGCTGTCGCCAAGAACGTCATTGGTCAGATCTACGCACGTTTCGAAGCTGCAGGCTTGAAAATTGTGGCTGCCAAGTTTGTGCATTTGTCACGCGGCGAAGCCGAAGCTTTCTACGGCGTGCACCGTGAGCGTCCTTTCTTCAAAGACTTGGTTGACTTCATGGTCTCCGGCCCAGTGATGATCCAAGCCCTCGAAGGCGAAAACGCCGTCCTGAAGCACCGTGATCTGTTGGGCGCAACCGACCCGAAGAAAGCCGCTCCAGGCACCATCCGCGCTGACTTCGCTGAGAGCATTGATGCCAATGCCGTTCACGGTTCTGACGCTGTTGAAACAGCGCAAGTCGAAATCAGCTTCTTCTTCGCAGGCATGAACATTTACACACGCTGATATGTCGGCCCCACAGCGTCACTGCCCGCCTTCGGGTCGTTGCTGGCACGGGGCCTCTTTTCGTGGGTGGCAGGTTCGGCCTTTCGGCGCGGATAATTTCCAGTGCACAAAGGCGACCCTGTCATGACCACCAATCTTCTCGACTTTGACCTTGACGGCTTGGCCGCATTTTGCGAGCAACTCGGCGAAAAGCGTTTTCGCGCGACCCAGCTGTTCCGCTGGATTCATCAGCGCGGCGCGACTGACTTTGAGCAGATGACCGATCTGGCCAAGTCACTGCGCACCAAACTCGCTGGCAAGGCACACATTCAGGCTCTCAAAGTGCTGTCGCGTCATGACTCTGCTGACGGCACGATCAAGTGGTTGTTCGACGTCGGTGCGGGCGATGTCATCGAAACCGTCTTCATCCCTGAAGCTGACCGCGGTACGTTGTGCATTTCATCCCAAGCCGGTTGCGCCGTGGGTTGTCGTTTTTGCTCGACCGGTCACCAAGGCTTCAGCCGCAACCTCAGCACCGCTGAAATCACGGCACAGCTGTGGTTTGCCGAACACTTTCTGCGCCAGCACTTGGGCAAACAAGAGCGCGTCATCTCCAACGTGGTGATGATGGGCATGGGCGAGCCACTGCAAAATTATGCGCAGTTGTTGCCAGCCCTGCGCGTCATGCTGGACGACCACGCTTACGGCCTCTCGCGCCGCCGCGTCACGGTTTCAACGTCTGGCGTGGTGCCGATGATCGACCGGCTCGGGCAGGACTGCCCAGTGGCATTGGCCGTGTCGTTGCATGCGCCAGACGACACCTTGCGTGACAACCTGGTTCCGCTGAACCGCAAATACCCGATTGCCGAGTTGCTGCAAGCCTGCGCCCGCTACCAGGTCTTTGCCCCGCGTGATTTCATCACCTTTGAATATTGCATGCTCGACGGCGTCAACGACCAGCCTGAGCATGCGCGCCAACTGGTTGCCTTGATGCGCCAGCACGCGGTGGACGGGTTGTCGTGCAAGTTCAACTTGATTCCTTTCAATCCGTTTCCGGCTTCTGGTTTGACGCGCTCGGCCATGCCGCAGGTGCTGGCATTTGCCAAAATCTTGCTGGACGCCGGCATCGTCACCACCGTGCGAAAAACCCGTGGCGATGACATTGACGCTGCTTGCGGGCAACTTGCCGGCGATGTGCAAGACCGCACCGATGTGCAAAAGCGCATGGCAACGCAGCGCCAAGGCATGTTGGCCGGCATCAAGGTGGTTGTCGCACCGGTCAGCCAGCCATGACGCTGAACGCCACACTGACTCGCGGTCTTCTCTGCGCGCTGGCTGTGTGGCTGTCGGGTTGCGCGCAAGGCGTGTCTGGATCGGAGGCGTCTGTGCGTGCGGATGTTCAGGCCGATCTGCAAACGGAGTCCGACGAGACACCCAACCAGCGTCGCGCGCGTATTCGGCTGGAACTGGCAACGGCTTATTTCCAGCAAGGCCAAACCCATGTGGCGTTGGATGAAGTCAAGCAAGCGATCGCCATTGACCCCGTTTATGCGGATGCCCACAACCTGCGCGGCTTGGTGTATTTGCGTCTGAACGACTTGCCGCTGGCCTCAGACAGTTTCGACCGCGCTTTGGCGCTGAATCCACGTGATGCCGACACCGCCCACAACTACGCTTGGTTGCTGTGTCAGCAGGCGCACTACGCGGCCTCCGAAAAGCTCTTCGCCCAAGCCATTGCCAACCCAAGCTACACCCAGCCAGCCAAGAGCTGGATGGCTAAGGGACTGTGCCAGTTGCGTGCAGGCCAGACCGTTGCAGCCGAGAAAAGTCTGACACGGTCCTACGCCTTAGACGGCAGCAATCCCGTGACCAGCTACAACTTGGCGCGCATGCTTTTTGAGCGCGGTGACGTTCAGCCCGCACAGCCTTACATGCGTAAACTCAACAAGAGTCCTATGGCCAATGCCGAAACCTTGTGGTTGGGCATTCAAATTGAACAGCAACTGAAGAACTCCGTCGCAGTCGCTGCGCTGGCTGAACAGTTGCGCGGCCGGTTCGCAGAATCTAGCGAGTTGATCGCTTACGAAAAAGGAGCTTTTCATGACTGATAACAACGATCAATTGAGTGCTCCTGCTCCCGTGATCCAGGCGCCAGTGGTTGCCGAGTCCGTGTCTGAGACCAAGCCCACTGCCGGCGCACTGATGCGCAGTGCGCGTGAAGCCTCTGGTCTGCATATCGGCGCGTTGGCGGTGTCGCTGAAAGTCCCGGTCAAGCGGCTTGAGGCCTTGGAGGCTGATCGCTTTGACCTGTTACCCGATGCCGTATTTGCCCGCGCCTTGGCCAGCAGCGTCTTCCGTACGCTGAAGCTCGATCCTGCGCCGGTACTTCAACTGTTGCCGAGTCAAACGACGCCGCGGCGCAGCCAACAGATGGAGAGTCGGCGGGTCATTCATGGCGCGACGATTTCCAGTCGTCAATCGCCTCTTTTCGGGACCATGTCGCGTCCGGCCGTGATCGGTGGACTGCTGCTGGTGGTCGGTGCATTGGCGCTGGCTTTGCTGCCACCGCTGGATTTTTCCTGGACGAAAACGGACGCGGTCGATGCCGAGCTTGTGATCACGCAGACATTGCCGGTGATGGCGGTTGAACCATCCGGTCCTGAATCTTTGGGCGTCGAGCCAACTACTGGGTTTGTTGATTCCGCCACCGCCAATTCTTCAGTTGCAGTGTCCGGTTTGGTGCTGCCTGCGGCAAACTTGGTTGAAACAGGTGTACCGCCTGCTTCCGGCATCGTGGTTTTCAAGCCCACAGCCGAGTCATGGGTTGAGGTGACCGATGCCAAGGGCAGCGTATTGCTGCGCCGCAAATTGTTGGCCGGCGAAGTGGCTGGCGCTTCTGGCGCTTTACCGTTAAGCGTCATTGTGGGCCGTGCCGACGGGACCCAAGTTCAAATTCGCGGGCGAGCGTTTGACCTGACGTCCGTCACCAGTGGCAATGTCGCACGTTTTGAGGTGAAATAAAATGCAGCCTTGCCTACCCATTGAATCCGCAGAGCCGCTGGCCCGCCGCTCTGCTCAAGCCCGTGTCGTGTGGGGGTCACGCATCGTGACCGTCGGCGGTGATGCGCCAGTGCGCGTCCAGTCGATGACCAACACCGACACGGTGGATGTCATCGGCACCGCCATTCAGGTCAAGGAACTCGCGGTGGCGGGTTCCGAAATGGTCCGCATCACGGTCAACACCCCGGAGGCTGCTGAGGCCGTGCCGCATGTGCGCGACCAACTCGATCGCATGGGGATTGACGTGCCCCTGGTTGGTGACTTTCACTTCAATGGTCACCGGCTGCTGACCGATTACCCGGCATGCGCTGAAGCGCTCTCCAAGTACCGCATCAACCCTGGCAATGTCGGCAAGGGCAACAAACACGACAAACAGTTTGGCCAGATGATCGAAGCGGCTGTGCGCTGGAACAAACCCGTGCGCATTGGCGTCAACTGGGGCAGTCTCGACCAAGAGTTGCTGGCCAGTCTGATGGACCTGAACAGCACACGAAGCAATCCGTGGGATGCCAAGCAAGTGATGTACGAAGCGCTGATCACGTCGGCACTTGACTCCGCAGCACTGGCCCAACAAATGGGCATGGCGCATGAACAAATTATTCTGTCCTGCAAGGTCAGCGGCGTGCAAGACCTGATTTCGGTCTACCGTGAGTTGTCTAAGCGCACGCAACATGCTTTGCACTTGGGGCTGACTGAAGCCGGCATGGGCACCAAAGGCACGGTGGCGTCGGCTGCGGTGTTGGGTATCTTGCTGCAAGAGGGCATTGGCGACACGATTCGCGTCTCGCTGACGCCGCAACCGGGCGAGTCACGCACACAAGAAGTGTTGATCGCGTCCGAGATTTTGCAGGCGCTGGGTCTGCGCAGTTTTGTGCCTAGCGTGACCGCTTGCCCCGGTTGCGGACGGACCACCAGTGACACTTTTCAAGTGCTGGCAAAACAGATCGACGACTTCCTGCGCGGCCAAATGCCGGTCTGGCGTGAGCAATACCCCGGCGTTGAAAAGCTCAAGGTCGCGGTGATGGGTTGCATCGTCAATGGCCCCGGCGAAAGCAAACATGCCGACCTCGGCATCAGTCTGCCGGGCTCTGGTGAAGCGCCTGCAGCGCCGGTCTTTATTGACGGTGAAAAGCGCATGACACTGCGTGGCGACCGGATCGCTGAAGAGTTCCAGGTCATTGTCGAAAACTACATTGAAAATCGCTTCGGTCGCAGCGCTGCAACCACCGAAGCCGCATAAAAAAACATGGCTGAAAAACTGCTTGCCGTCAAAGGCATGAACGACATATTGCCGCCTGAATCGGCGCGCTGGGAATGGTTAGAGGGCAAAGTCCGCGAGCTGATGGCGCGTTACGCGTATCGCAACATTCGCACGCCGATTTTGGAGCACACGCAACTCTTTGTGCGCGGCATTGGCGAGGTCACGGACATTGTCGAAAAAGAGATGTACTCTTTTGAAGACCGCTCCGACAAAAACGGTGACCATGCTTTTCTGACCATGCGGCCCGAAAATACCGCCAGCGTGGTGCGCGCTGTGACTGAGCACAACATGCTGTACGAAGGTGGCAAACGGCTGTACTACATGGGACCGATGTTTCGCCGCGAGCGTCCGCAGCGCGGCCGTTATCGGCAGTTTCATCAAATCGGTGCCGAGGCCTTGGGCTTTGGTGGCCCGGAAGTCGATGCTGAACTGATCTTGCTGGCCGCCGCACTCTGGAAAGAAATTGGCATCACCGATTGGCGCTTGGAGATCAACAGCCTCGGTCAGCCAGACGAGCGGGCGCTGCACCGGACGCAGCTGATCGCTCACTTTGAGCAGCATGCAGACGCGCTCGACGAAGACGCGCGGCGTCGCCTGCACAGCAATCCGCTGCGTATTCTGGACACCAAAAATCCCGCCATGAAAGCGGTGGTCGAAAGCGCCCCGCGCCTGATCGACTTTTTGGGTTCGGCCTCACTGGCGCACTTTGACGCACTAAAAGCCATCCTCGATGCCAACGGCGTGCCGTGGACGCTGAACCACCGGTTGGTGCGCGGGCTCGACTATTACAACCTAACGGTGTTCGAGTTTGTCACCGACCAACTGGGCGCGCAAGGCACTTTGTGTGCCGGCGGCCGCTACGACTATTTGATTGAGAAAATTGGGGGCAAAGCCGCGCCGGCCGTGGGTTGGGCGCTGGGTGTTGAGCGCGTGCTGGAGCTGGTCCGCGAGACCGGTCAAAGCGTGCCGGCTTTGGTGCCCGACGCTTATGCGATCGTCCCTGATGCTGCCGCTGTGCCGGTGGTGTTGCAGACCCTGCAAGCGCTGCGTGCCCAAGGCGTGAGCGTGCAAATGCACGCCAGTCCCGGATCAGGCGCAGACGGCATGGGCAGCATGAAGTCGCAATTCAAAAAAGCCGACGCCAGCGGTGCGCGCTTCGCCCTCATTTTTGGCGAAACCGAACTGGCCAGCGGCTGTGTGGCGGTCAAGCCCTTGCGCGGCAGCAAGGCCGATGCCGAGGCCGCGCCCGAGCAATCTTTGCGCAAACTTGATGAAGCAGCCTCCTGGGCGGCGATCCTACTCGGCTGAGCAGACCTCGGCCTCTACAATCCATCTTTCTTTCGGCATCGTGAACAAGACCCATGGCAAAACATCTGGACCTCGAAGAGCAGGAACAACTCGCTGACTTGAAGCATTTCTGGAATCGCTACGGCAGCGTCATTTCTTGGGCTTTGATCGTCATATTCAGTTCTATCGCAGCTTGGAATGGCTACCACTACTGGCAGCGCAGCCAAGCCGCGCAAGCTGCCGTCATGTATGACGAAGTTGAGCGGGCCGCGGTCGCGGGCGACATGGCCCGACTGGATCGCTCCTTGGCGGACATGCAAGAACGCTATGGCCGCACCGCTTATGCGGATCAGGCCGCGATGTTGGCTGCGCGGGTTTATTACGACAAAGGCAATCTCGATGCGTCCAAGGGCGCGTTGGGCTGGGTCGCGGCCAAGGCGTCTGACGAAGGTTATCAAAGCATTGCCAAATTGCGTCTCTCCGGCATCTTGCTAGAAGCCAAGGATTACGTCGGCGCGTTGCAACAAGTTTCAGGCACCATGCCACCGGCTTTTGCTGCCCTGGCGGCCGATCGCAGCGGTGACATTCTGGCGGCGCAGGACAAAAAAGCCGAGGCCACGGCGCAATACCAAATCGCTTTCAAGGCGTTTGACCCGCAGTCTGAATACCGCCGTTTGGTGGAAGTCAAACTGAATGCCTTGGGCGTCGACCCTGTCGGTGGGGCTCAAAAATGAAATTGATGCCTATGTTCTCCTTCAGGGCTGACGGCGTGACGCGCAGCCTGCGTTTGCCTGCTGCTGGTGTGTTGCTGGCGCTGCTTGCCGCCTGCTCGGGCGGCTCCAATGCGCCCAAGCCGACGGCACTTCAAGCGGTGGTGCCGGTCGTTGCTGTGCAGCAAGTCTGGACTGCGCGTCTGGGTGCTGTCAGCTTTCCGATGGCGCTCAGCGTCTCCGGAAGCAACTTGTACGCAGCTGCGAGCAACGGCACAGTGGCCGCCATCGACGCCCGCAGCGGTCAAGATGTTTGGCGCTTGGACCTCGGCACGCCGTTGGCTGCAGGTGTCGGCAGTGATGGCCGGGTTGCCGCCGTTGTCACACAGAGCAATGAACTGGTGGCGATTGTTGAAGGCCGCGAAGTCTGGCGCGAGAAGCTCAGCGCGCAAGCCTACACGGCCCCCTTTGTGGCCGGTGGACGCGTTTTTTTATTGACAGCAGACCGCGCGATTCACGCCTTTGACGGCAGCAGTGGTCGCAAGCTCTGGACGCAACAGCGGGCCACCGAGCCTTTGGTGTTGCGTCAAGCCGGTGTGTTGCTGGCTGTTGGCGACACGCTGGTGGCAGGCCTTGCAGGCCGCCTGACGGGTTTGAATCCGGCCAACGGCAGTCTGCGTTGGGAGGTACCGATTGCCTCACCACGCGGCATCAACGACGTCGAGCGTCTGGTCGATTTGGTCGGCCCGGTGAGCCGCTTGAATGACGTGTTGTGCGTGCGTGCTTTTCAGGCCAGCGTCGGTTGTGTGAACGCTGAGCGCGGTGTTTTGCAGTGGGCCAAGCCGTCAGATGGCAGCGTTGGCTTGGACGGCGACGAGCGTCTGGTCTTCGCGGTCGAGTCAGACGGCAAGGTCGTCACCTGGGTGCGTGCCAATGGCGAGAGCGGTTGGAGCAGCGAGCAATTGCGCTTTCGTGGTTTGACCGCGCCGCGCGTTGTCGGTCGCTCGATCGCGATCGGTGACGCCTCCGGTTTCGTGCATTTGTTGTCGCGCGAGGACGGTACTTTTGTGAACCGCCTGACGACCGATGGCTCCGCCATCGTCGCAACCCCAACCTTGATTGGCGAGACGCTGGTGGTGGTCACCCGCTCTGGCACTATTTTCGGCTTTAAGCCCCAATAAACAGGCTCTCCCGTAGAGCCCGTCTGAAGATTTTGATGAAACCTGTAATTGCCCTGGTGGGCCGCCCGAATGTGGGCAAATCGACGATTTTTAACCGCCTGACCAAATCGCGGGATGCGATCGTGGCCGACTTTGCCGGCCTCACGCGGGACCGTCACTACGGCAATGGCCAACTGGGTTCGCAGGAATACATCGTCATCGACACCGGTGGTTTCGAGCCTGACGCTGCTTCTGGCATCTACAAAGAAATGGCCAAGCAAACGCGTCAAGCGGTGGCTGAAGCCGACGTCGTTATTTTTGTGGTGGATGCCCGTGCCGGCCTGAACGCCCAAGACTACGACATTGCCAAGTACCTGCGCAAACTGGGCATCCCCACACTGCTGGCCGCCAACAAGGCCGAGGGCATGCAAGAGGGTGGTGTGCAGCTGTCCGAGTTCTTTGAACTGGGCTTGGGTGAAGTGCTGGCGGTCTCGGCTTCACACGGCCAAGGCATGCGGATGTTGATTGACATGGCGCTGGAGCCGCTCAAGCTGTCAGAGTCGGACGAGAACGCCGAACCCGAAGACCCGACCGTCATCAAGCTGGCGGTCGCCGGACGCCCGAACGTTGGCAAGTCCACGCTGATCAACACCTGGTTGGGTGAAGAGCGGCTGGTGGCCTTCGACATGCCGGGCACCACCCGCGATGCGATTTCGGTGCCGTTTGAACGCGCTGGTCAAAAGTTCGAGTTGATCGACACCGCCGGCTTGCGCCGCAGAGGGAAAGTCTTTGAGGCGATCGAAAAGTTCTCCGTCGTCAAGACTTTGCAGGCCATTGAAAATTCAAACGTAGCATTGTTGTTGCTCGACGCCACGCAAGGCGTGACCGACCAAGACGCACACATTGCCGGCTACATCTTAGAGTCAGGCCGTGCTGTGGTCTTGGCCATCAACAAATGGGATGCAGTCGACAGCTACCAACGCGAAACGTTGGAGCGCTCGATTGAGACGCGACTGGGGTTTCTCAAGTTCGCCGCGATTCACCGGATTTCCGCCATCAAGCGTCAAGGTTTGGCGCCGGTCTGGAAATCCATCATCCAGGCCCATGCCTCGGCGAATCGCAAGATGTCGACGCCAGTTCTCACGCGCTTGCTGCTGGAAGCCGTGCAGTTTCAACAGCCACAGCGTTCCGGCATGTTCCGCCCCAAGATGCGCTATGCGCACCAAGGCGGTATGAACCCGCCGATCATCATCGTTCACGGCAACTCTTTGGAGCATGTCAGTGAGTCTTACAAGCGCTATCTGGAAGGGCGTTTCCGCAAGGAGTTCGACCTGGTCGGCACGCCGATGCGGATCCAGATGAAGACGTCCTCAAACCCCTTCACCGACAAAGATTCGGCTTAAGACTACAGGGTTTCCCTGTAGTGCTGTGGTAAGGTAAAGAGTCTTAAACAACTACTCTAGTACACGGAGAATATCGTGAGCAATAACAACAACAAAGGTCAGCTGTTGCAGGACCCATTCCTCAACACCTTGCGTCGTGAGCATGTGCCTGTGTCGATTTATCTCGTCAACGGCATCAAGCTGCAAGGCCAGATCGAATCTTTTGACCAATACGTCGTGTTGCTGCGCAACACAGTCACGCAGATGGTCTACAAGCACGCCATTTCAACCATCGTCCCCGGACGTGCCGTGAATTTTTCCACGGCCGAATCCGAAGAGGGCCCGGCAAGCTGAGTTCCGTGGACACCCGTCCCGCAGCTTCCGCTTCTGTCCTTCTGGTGGGCGTCGACTTTGGCCATGCCAATTTTGACGACAAACTTGAAGAGCTAGGCCTTCTGGCGCAAACCGCTGGCCTCGTGCCAGTTGAGCGCATGACCTGCAAGCGAAAAGCGCCTGATGCGGCACTTTTCGTGGGCACCGGCAAGGCCGAAGAAATCAAGATGATGGCCCGTGAATGCGGCGCCTCTGAAATCTTGTTTGATCAGTCGCTCAGCCCGGCGCAGCAGCGCAACCTTGAGCGCACGCTCGACATGCCTGTCAATGACAGGACGTTTCTGATCCTCGAGATTTTTGCCCAGCGTGCGCGCAGCCATGAAGGTAAATTGCAGGTTGAGCTGGCCAAGCTGCAATACCTGTCGACACGGCTGGTGCGGCGCTGGTCTCACCTCGAGCGCCAAACCGGCGGTGCTGGTGTGCGCGGCGGCCCGGGCGAAAAGCAAATCGAACTCGACAAACGCATGATCAGTGAATCGATCAAGCGAACCAAAGAGCGGCTGAACAAGGTCAAGCGACAGCGGCAGACGCAGCGCAAGCAGCGGGATAGGCGCAACTCTTTCACCATTTCTTTGGTGGGTTACACCAATGCAGGCAAGACGACGCTGTTCAATGCGCTCGTCAAAGCCCGCGCCTACACCGCGGACCAACTTTTCGCCACCTTAGACACCACCACGCGCCAGCTGTACTTGGGTGATGCCGCGCGCTCTGTCTCGCTGTCTGACACCGTGGGCTTTATTCGCGACTTGCCGCATGGTTTGATCGATGCTTTTCAAGCCACCTTGCAAGAGGCGGCTGAGGCTGATTTGTTGCTGCATGTGGTTGACGGCTCCAACCCTGACTACCTCGAGCAAGTAGAGCAGGTGCAGCGTGTGCTGGCTGAGATCGGCGCCGACCAAGTTCCGCAACTCTTGGTTTTCAATAAGTTGGATGCTATTGAAAAAGACCGCTGGCCCCTACAGATGAGTGATATGTTCGAGGTGAATGACCCGGTCTCCGAGACCGCCAAGTCCCTTGAGCGCGTTTTCGTCAGTGCCAAAACCGGTGAAGGCCTGCCTTTGCTGCGGCAAGTGCTGGCCAAACATGCGGGCACCTTGCCCGTAGACGAAAGCCCCCTTGCCGATGAGTCTGTTGTCTGATTAGGCACAATGTCAGAGTTATCCAAAACTAGAGAATTTGCCCCATGAATCTGAACCCTGTACTGCAGACGGTAACGGCCTTGCCCGCACGGCTGAAGCAGCGCGCGCTAGGCATGTTTAATTTGAACGATCCACGGTGGGGTCGTGAAGAAGACAAGACGCCCGCATCGTCCGATGAATCCAAGCCGGCGGCAGGGCAGGATGAAACGCCGCCCGTCAATCCGCCGCAGCGGCCAAAACCGCAAGGCGCAAACCAAGGTCCGCCTGATCTGGACGAATTGTGGCGCGACTTCAACCGCAAACTTGGCGGCATTTTTGGCGGCAACAAAGGTGGCTCTAACCGTCCGCAAGGCGGTTTGGGTGGTGGTTCTGGCGGCGGCAATGACGGCGGCCCCGGTGGCTTCCAGCCTGACATGAAAGCCGCTGGCGTCGGTGCCGGCTTGATCGGCGCCGTGGCGGTTTTGATCTGGTTGGGTACCGGATTCTTCATCGTGCAAGAGGGCCAACAGGCCGTCATCACGCAGTTCGGTAAATACAACTCAACCGTTGGTGCTGGTTTCAACTGGCGCTTGCCGTACCCGGTTCAACGCCACGAAGTCGTCGTTGTCTCGCAGATTCGCTCTGTCGATGTCGGCCGCGACAACATCATCCGTGCGACAGGTTTGCGTGAGTCAGCGATGCTGACCATTGACGAAAATATTGTCGAGATCAAGTTTGCCGTACAGTACCGTTTGAGCGATGCGCGTGCTTTTCTGTTCGAGACGCGCGACCCTACCGCCACCGTGGTGCAAGCTGCCGAAACGGCTGTCCGTGAAGTGGTCGGCAAGATGACCATGGACTCGGCTCTGGCCGAGGAGCGCGACCAGATCGGTCCACGTGTTCGCGTTTTGATGCAGACCATCCTTGACCGCTACAAAGTCGGCGTTGAAGTGGTGGCCATCAACTTGCAACAAAGCGGTGTACGTCCACCCGAGCAGGTGCAGGCCGCGTTTGACGATGTCCTCAGAGCGGGCCAAGAGCGTGAACGTGCCAAGAACGAAGCGCAAGCCTACGCCAATGACGTGGTTCCTCGCGCGACCGGTTCGGCTTCTCGTCTGCAAGAAGAATCCGAAGCCTACAAAGCCCGCGTTGTCGCCCAGGCACAAGGTGATGCGCAGCGCTTTCGCGCTGTGCTGACCGAATACCAGAAGGCCCCGCAGGTGACGCGCGACCGTATGTACACCGATGCCATGCAGCAGGTTTACACCAATGTCACCAAAGTACTGGTTGATTCGAAACAGGGCTCGAACCTGTTGTACTTGCCGCTGGACAAACTCATGCAGGCAACAGGGCAGGGCACCACGGCTAAAACAGGCCCCGAGTCGTCAAGTGCAGCCGTGCTGCCGCCGATGAACTCGACACCTTCGAATAGCGCGGAAACACGCGCCCGTGACACGTCACGCACTCGCTAAGGAATTATTGTGAACAGAGTTGGATTAATTGCTTCTTCGCTGCTGGTGGTTCTGGCCTTGGTCAGTTCCATGTTGTTTGTGGTCGACCAGCGCCAGTTCGGCGTGGTCTACGCCCTTGGCCAAATCAAGGAAGTCATCCTGGAGCCTGGTCTGAACTACAAGCTGCCGCCGCCATTCCAGAATGTCTCATACATCGACCGGCGTCTGCTGACGCTGAACAGCACAGACTCAGAACCGTTGCTGACGGCTGAAAAGCAACGTGTGATCATCGACTGGTATGTCAAATGGCGCATCACGCAGCCATCCGAGTACATCCGTAACGTTGGCCTCGATGAGCGTGCTGGTGCGACGCAATTGAACCGCGTGGTTCGCAATGCTTTCCAGGTAGCCGTCAACAAGCGAACCGTGAATGAGTTGTTGTCGTCCCAGCGGGAGACCTTGATGGCTGATGTGAAGTCAGAGGTGCTGAAGGTGGTGAGCGGTGCGCAGCCTTGGGGCATTGATGTGAACGACGTCCGCATCACGCGTGTCGACTATGTCGAGTCCATCACCGAGTCGGTTTACCGCCGGATGGAGGCTGAGCGTAAGCGGGTCGCCAACGAGTTGCGTTCTACCGGTGCGGCCGAAGGCGAGAAAATTCGCGCCGATGCTGACCGTCAAGTGGTCGTCACCGTTGCCAATGCCTTTCGTGAAGCTCAAAAGGTCAAGGGTGACGGCGATGCCCAAGCGACAGGTATTTACGGCGAGTCTTTTGGCCGTGACCCGCAATTCGCCCAGTTTTACCGCAGCTTGGACGCCTACCGCGCCAGCTTTGACAAAAAGAGCGACGTCATGGTGATCGACCCATCGTCTGACTTTTTCAAGGCCATGCGCAGCCCAGGCACCGGGGCTGCACCTAAACGATAAGCCCCCAAAAAGAGCCGCCTGATGGGCGGCTCTTTCGGTTTTAATGCGCACTGAATTGCTGCTTGCGCAGCTTTTCCTTCGGGCACGTCCCAAACCGGCACCAAGCACCGGTAAAATCATGCTTTTACAGCTCATCTTAAATACGCATGCCCGCTTGGTCGTCATCATGGCAATTGCCGGATCAAATTGCCGACGTCCTCCCCTCAGAGGCGCGTCACATTGAAGAACTCCGTCGTCTTTTTCTAGACACAGCGCGTCGCTACGGTTACGAGCTGGTCATGCCGCCGCTGCTCGAACACCTCGAGTCTTTGCTCACCGGTACCGGGGAAGCCCTCGATCTACAGACCTTCAAGCTGGTCGACCAGCTGTCTGGCCGCACCTTGGGTTTGCGCGCCGACACCACGCCTCAAGTGGCCCGCATCGATGCTCACTTGTTGAACCGCAGCGGCGTGGCCCGCCTTTGCTACTGCGGTCCGGTCTTGCACACGCGTGCCGAGCTTCCACACGCGACCCGCGAACCCCTGCAATTGGGCGCTGAAATCTATGGTCACGCAGGCCTTGAAGCCGATCTGGAAATCCAGTTGCTGGCTCTCGAAGGCTTGACCGCGGCCGGTGTCGGATTGCTGTCGGTCGACATGGCCGACGTCCGCGTGGTCAGCAGTTTGCTGGCCGATGCGTCTATCAGCTCGGGTACGCTGGCGAAGTTACACGCTGCTTTGGCCGCCAAAGATGCCAGTGAATTGAGCAGCCTACTGTCCTCGCAGCCGAGTATTTCGCAGGCCTCTGCCGACGGCCTGAAAGCCTTGCTGCAACTCTACGGCGACGACAAAGTGTTGGTCGAAGCTGAAAAAGCCTTCAAGGCGGTTCCTGCTGCAGTCACGGCATTGCAAGACCTGCGCTGGTTGGCCTCGCATGTCGCTCATTTTGGCGGTGGCGTCAAAGTCGGTTTTGACTTGGCTGACTTGCGCGGCTATGCCTATTACAGCGGCACACGCTTTGCCATTTACGGGCAGGGCGCGGAACTCGCCCGCGGTGGCCGCTACGACGAAGTCGGCGCTATTTTTGGCCGCAGACGACCGGCAGCAGGCTTCAGTCTCGACCTGAAAGAACTGGTCCGTGTGCTGGCGCCACGGCCTTTGCGCGCTGCCGTTTGTGCGCCATGGGGTGTTGAGCCGACGTTGCGTCAAGCCATTGCCGATCTTCGTGCACGCGGCGAAACCGTGGTCTGCGTGTTGCCTGGCCATGAACATGAAGTCAATGAATTCGATTGCGACCGCGAACTGGCCCAAGTGGCTGGCCAGTGGATCGTGCAGCCGGTCAACAAGACTCTCGCCTGAGTCCGGCCGGCCGCTTTTTGCAACTCTTTATTAAGCAAGTACCAAGAATGACACACAAACAAGACGCAGTCGCGGGACGCAATGTCGTGGTCGTCGGCACCCAATGGGGCGACGAAGGCAAAGGTAAATTGGTCGACTGGCTGACCGAAATGTCGCAGGGCGTGGTGCGCTTTCAGGGCGGCCACAACGCGGGCCACACGCTGGTCATCAACGGCGTGAAAACCGCCTTGCACCTGATCCCGAGCGGCATCATGCGGCCAGGCGTTAAGTGCTACATCGGCAACGGTGTGGTGTTGTCTGCAGCCAAGCTGTTTGAAGAAATCGAAGGCCTCGAAAAAGCCGGTGTTGAAGTGCGCTCCAGGCTGCGCATCAGCGAGGCTTGCCCGCTGATTTTGCCGTTTCACGCAGCCCTCGACATCGCTCGCGAAGCCGCCAAAGAACAAGCCGGCTTGGCCAAAATCGGCACCACGGGCCGCGGGATCGGCCCTGCCTATGAAGACAAAATTGCACGCCGCGCCTTGCGCGTGCAAGATTTGAAATACCCAGAGCGCTTTGCCACCAAACTGCGTGAACTGTTGGATCTGCACAACTTCATCTTGACGGGTTACCTCAACGCCCCGGCGATTGATTTCAACACCGTCTACGACGAAGCCATGCGTCACGCTGAACTCCTCAAGCCGATGATGGCCGACGTTTCGCGCGAGCTGAATGACGCCCACCGCGACGGCGCCAATCTGCTGTTCGAAGGCGCGCAAGGCACCTTGCTCGACGTCGATCACGGCACCTATCCGTTCGTCACCTCCAGCAACTGCGTGGCCGGCAACGCCGCTGCCGGTGCCGGTGTCGGCCCGGGCATGCTGCACTACATCCTTGGCATCACCAAGGCTTACTGCACACGCGTGGGTGGTGGTCCGTTCCCGACAGAACTCGACTGGGAAGTGCCGGGCACCGTGGGTTACCACTTGAGCACGGTGGGTGCGGAAAAAGGCGTGACCACCGGTCGCAGCCGGCGTTGCGGCTGGTTTGACGCAGCGCTGCTCAAGCGCTCGGCGCAGGTCAATGGTCTGTCGGGTCTGTGCATCACCAAGCTCGATGTGCTGGACGGCATTGAGACGCTGAAGCTTTGCACCGGCTACGAACTCGACGGCGCCATCACCGATATTTTGCCGATGGGTGCTGAAGACATTGCACGCTGCAAACCTATTTATGAAGACCTGCCAGGCTGGACCCAAAGCACGGTCGGTGTGACGGATTACGACGCCTTGCCGCCGGCTGCACAACGTTATTTGCAGCGCATTGAAGAAGTCACCGGCGTGCCGATTCACATGGTCTCGACCAGCCCGGACCGCGACCACACGATCTTGCTGCGCAACCCTTATGCGGCCTAATTGCGGCTTGATCGCAGCTTGATTTCAGACTTGCGCATTCCCTTCGGTTATCTTGAAACTGCTCTTTTGATTGGAAGTCCCTCATGTTGACTGAAGACGGCAAACACCTGTACGTGAGTTACGACGAATACCACAACCTGATCGAAAAGCTGGCGATCAAGATTCACCAATCGGATTGGCAGTTCGACACCATCTTGTGTCTGGCGCGCGGCGGTATGCGTCCCGGCGACATCTTGTCGCGCATTTTCGACAAGCCGTTGGCCATCATGTCGACCAGCTCTTACCGTGCTGACTCGGGCACGGTGCAGGGCAATCTGGACATCGCGCGTTTCATCACCACGCCCAAGGGCGAGATCGCCGGCAAGGTCTTGTTGGTCGATGACTTGGCCGACACCGGCCACACGCTGAACGCGGTGATTCATCAGCTGCGCAACAACTACAAGCCGATCACCGAGCTGCGCAGCGCCGTGATCTGGACCAAGGGCGTGTCGACTTTTCAGCCCGATTACTCGGTTGAGTCGTTGCCGACCAACCCCTGGATTCACCAGCCTTTTGAAAGCTACGATGCCTTGCGTCCGTCGCAGTTGTTGGCGAAGTGGAAAATCTGAGAGACTGAGACTGAGACTGAGACTGAGACTGAGACTGCGCCCAGAGCGGCAAGGTCTGTACCATGCAGGCATGCAAGACCTTTCCACTCAGCTGATCCACCATCCCTATCAGGCGCCGGCAGGCTTTGCCAGCGTCAACGTGCCCGTGCACCGCGCCTCCACCGTTATTTTTTCCAGCGTCGCGGCTCTGCGCCTGCGCGACTGGAAACACAAAAACGGCTACACCTACGGGCTGCACGGCACGCCCACCACCTTCACCCTTGAAGAGCGCATCGCCACCTTAGAAGGCGGGCGTTTTTGTACCTTGGTGCCCAGCGGACTGGCTGCCGTGGCACTCGTCAACATGGCCTTCTTGCAAGCCGGTGACGAGCTGCTGATCCCCGACAACGCCTATGGCCCCAACAAGACACTGGCCGAGCACGAGATGCAGGCTTGGGGCATCAGCCACCGCTATTACGACCCGATGAACCCGGCCGATCTGCACGACAAAATCACGGCCAAAACGCGTTTGGTCTGGCTTGAAGCGCCAGGCTCCATCACGCTTGAGTTTCCTGACCTGCCAGCGCTGATCGCGGTCATCAAGGCACATGCTGCAGCGCATCCGAAAGGCATTGTCAGCGTCCTCGACAACACCTGGGGCGCGGGCTTGGCTTTCAACGCATTTACCCTGGGTGTCGATGTCTCAGTGCAAGCCTTGACCAAATACCCCAGCGGCGGTGCCGATGTGTTGATGGGGTCGGTCGTCACCCAAGACGAGGCCTTGCATCAACAAGTTCATTTTTGCAACATGCGCGTCGGTTACGGTGTGGCCGGCAACGACGCCGAAGCGGTGCTGCGTGGACTGGCCAGCATGGCCCTGCGCTACAGTGCGCAGGACGCCTCCACGCGCGCTTTGGCCATGTGGATGCAAGGGCAAGCCGCCGTCGCTGAAGTGCGCCACCCGGCCTTGCCCGGATCCCCCGGCCATGCCGCGTGGCTGCGCGACTGCACAGGCGCAGCTTGCCTGTTCAGCGTCATCTTCAAACCAGAGGTCAAGCAAGCGCAGATTGACCTGTTTTGCGACAGTCTGCAACTGTTCAAACTGGGTTACAGCTGGGCTGGTCCGATGAGCCTGTGTGTGCCTTACGACATCCAAAGCATGCGCCAACAAGCCTGGCCGTACCCAGGTGGATTGGTGCGTTTTTCAGTTGGGCTGGAGTCTGTGGCCGACCTGCAAGCCGACCTGACACAAGCGCTTGCAAAGATCGTTGTGTGATGCAGTACAGTACAGGATACTCATCATGAAAGAAGCAGTCTGTGGCAACACCCAATTATTCTTACGAAAAGCGCCAGAAAGAACTCGCTAAAAAACGCAAAAAAGAAGACAAGCTGAAGCGTAAAGCCGATGGCAAACCTGAAGACGGTGACGAGGGCGGAACTGAAGGCGAAGCTGGCGGCGTCGAAGGCGCACCAGAGACGCCGCCGGCCGGCACACCAAGCTGAGTTTCGCGTTAATTCAACGCCAGTTCTTCGACAAAAAACTGCAGGGCTTGACGGCCTCTGCAGTTTTTTTTCGTCCTTCGGTCCAGTCGCTCGCTAAGTGGGTTTGGGTTTCAAGCCGCCAGCAAGTTGCTGGCCAAGGCTTGCATGGCTTGCACGCTGTGGTCAGTTGGCGTGAGGCGTTTGGCTGAACCATAGTGCTCGAAGTTGCGCTGCATGGATTGCAGGTAAACCGGGTCGTAATGCTTGGTCAGGAGCTCTAGCACCACGCTGGCCACGTCACCACTGCGGGCGCGGGTTTGCCAGTCAGCCACCACCGCTTTGCCGCGTGCTTCGGTCAGGGCATCCAAGCGGTCGCAGAAAAATTCAATATCGCGGACAAAAAAGTCGTAGTCTTGCAGCAGCAACTTGACGCGCTCTTCTTCATTCAAATACAGGTGCAGGCAGGGGCTGCTGCGCATGACCGCCATCAGACTCTCGGGCACCAACACGTTGCCGACTTTCTTGCTCTCGCTTTCGATGTACACCGGCCTGATTGGATCAAACGCTTGCAGCGCCGTCCAGACACGGGTGTCAAAGGCTTTTTGCGTCGGTTGCGTCTGACCGGGGATCAGTCCCAGCACCGAGCTGCGGTGATTGGCCAGCGCCTCTAAGTCAAGCACTTGCGCGCCTTGTTCGGCCAGCGCTTGCAAAAAGCGGGTCTTGCCAGAGCCCGTGGTGCCGCACACCACCTCGTAGTGAAAGCGCGCCGACAGTTGCGGCAGATCTGCCACCAGTGCCGCTCGAAAGGCCTTGTAGCCGCCTTCGACCAAAGTGACTTTGAAGCCGATTTGATCAAGGATCAGCGCCAGCGAGCCGCTGCGTTTGCCGCCGCGCCAACAATACACCAGCGGTTGCCATTCTTTCGGTTTGTCGAGTAGTTCACGCTCAATGTGGCCGGCGACATTGCGCGCCACCATGGCCGCGCCTTGCTTCTTCGCTTCAAAGGCGTTGATCTGCTTGTACTGCGTGCCGACGATCTTGCGTTCGGCATCATTCAGGCTGGGCCAGTTGACGGCGCCGGGCAGGTGGTCTTCGGCGTACTCGCCTTCACTTCTAGCATCGATGACGGTAGAAAAACCACCCAACCGGGTCAAGGCCTCGGTGGCGGAAATCAGTTGCACGCTCACTTGAAAAGCTTCCTCAGTTCAGGCCAGACGTTGGCCAGCATGATCGGGTGCGCGGTTTCATTCGGGTGAATCCGGTCGCGCTGAAAAAGCGGGCTGGGGTCTGCGATGTCGGCCACATTGGTGAGCAAGAACGGCACCAGTCCTGCTTTGGTGGTCTTGGCGACTTGCGGGAACAGGCCCGCAAAAGTAGCGCTGTAAGCGGCGCCGTAATTCGGCGGTACTTGCATGCCGACCAGTAACACGCGGGCTTTGGCTTTTTGTGCGGCACGCGTCATGGCCAGCAGGTTCTGTTTGGTGGCGTCCAGCGCCAAACCACGCAGTGCGTCATTGGCGCCCAGCTCGATGATCACGATGCTTGGCTTGTGCTGGCTCAGCAGAGCCGCGAAGCGTGCACGCCCACCGGAGCTGGTGTCGCCGCTGATGCTGGCGTTGACGACGGTCAGCGCTAACTTTTCAGCCTGCAGCTTTTCGTCGAGTAAGGCGACCCAGCCACTGCCGCGCTTGAGACCGTATTCAGCGCTCAAGGAGTCGCCGACCACCAGCACTGTTTCAGCGCCGCTGCGAGCCGCTGAAGACTGCGCCTGACTCAGCGTGGGCAAGGTGAGCAAGACGGCCAACAGCAGGATCAGTAAGCCTTGCGAGAGCAGGCCGCGACGTGTCCCATTTGTGCAGCGCATTCCGCATGTTTGCAAAGGCTTTGCCGCGGCAAGCGTGGCCAAAGAGCGGCGCTTGTTAAAGTCACTGCGTGCGCGAAGATTGTTGAGCGTTGTGTTTATTGAAAAGGCTGTCATGTCCGAAACGAATCCTGTTGAGCGTCCCGAGGCCGCACCGGTTGTCATTATCGCCGTCGAGCATGTTTTCAAATCTGTCACCGATTCGACGGGTACTTTGACTATTTTGCGCGATATTGATTTTTCCTTGGCCGCCAAGGAAACTGCCGCCATCGTCGGCGCCTCTGGTTCGGGGAAAAGCACCTTGCTGTCGATCATCGCCGGCTTAGACACGCCCACCAAGGGCACGGTTCGGTTGGCCGGTCAGGACATTTTTGCCATCAGCGAAGACGACCGCGCTGCCTTGCGTGCGCAAAAAGTCGGTTTTGTGTTTCAGAGTTTCCAGTTGATGGCCAACCTCACGGCCCTCGAAAATGTCATGCTGCCGCTGGAGTTGTCTGGCGTGCGCGGTGCGCGGGCGATGGCCACCGAGATGCTCGGCCGGGTTGGGCTCGGTCAGCGACTCGGGCACTACCCCAAGGTGTTGTCAGGTGGTGAACAACAGCGCGTGGCACTGGCCCGTGCTTTCGTGGTGCAACCCGCCGTGCTGTTGGCCGATGAACCCACCGGTAGCTTGGACTTCGCCACAGGCGAGACCGTCATGAAGCTGATGTTCGAACTCAACCAAGAGTTGGGAACCACGCTGGTGCTGGTGACGCACGATCAATCCATCGCCGCGCAGTGTCAGCGCAAGATCACGATCGAGGCTGGACAGGTGGTGACGCCAAACTAGTGATGCAAGCGTGAAAGTCCCGGTGAAGTCCCGGTGATAATTAGTGCATGTCTTCTCCTCCTAAAGTTCTTTTTGGCTTTCATGCCCTTGGTGTGCGCATCAAAACCGCGCCGCAATCGGTCATTGAAGTTTTTTACGATGTCTCGCGCCGCGATGCGCGCATGCGTCAGTTCACCGACCGGGCCCGCGAAGCCGGTATCCGGCTGATCGAATCCGACGGCGTGCGACTGGCCAAAATGGCCGGCAGCCATGGCCATCAGGGCGTGGTTGGCCGCGTCAATGCCTTGGCTGTGATCACTTCGCTTGACGAATTGCTGGAACAACTCGAAGCCAGCGGTGTGGCGTCGCCGTTGATCTTGGTGCTCGACGGCGTCACCGACCCACACAACCTCGGCGCCTGTTTGCGCGTCGCCGACGGTGCTGGCGCGCATGCCGTGATCGCCCCGAAAGACCACGCCGCCGGCATCAACGCCACGGTGTCCAAGGTTGCCAGCGGTGCCGCTGAAACCATGCCGTACTTCATGGTGACGAACTTGGCGCGTACTTTGGGCGAACTCAAAGAGCGCAACATCTGGTGCATCGGCACCAGCGACGATGCGCCTAAAACAATTTACGACGTCGACCTCAAAGGTCCGGTGGCCTTGGTGCTGGGTGCTGAAGGCGAGGGCATGCGCCAACTCACCCGCAAGACCTGTGACGAACTCGTCAGCATTCCGATGCACGGCGCGGTTGAAAGCCTGAACGTCTCAGTGGCCAGCGGCGTCTGCCTCTACGAAGCCCTGCGCCAGAGACGCTAAATCAAGCCGAACCAGCCCAAGGTCGCGCCCGCACCCAGCAGCCACAAAATGTGCAGCTTGGTGCGCCAGAAGATCACGGCACTGACACCGGCCAGCAACCACAACGGCCAGTGCTCCAGCGACTTGCCGCTGGCACTGGCGAGAATCAAGCCGGTGGAAATCAACAGCCCCACCACAATCGGTGCCATGCCCTGTTTGAAGGCCCGCACACCGCGCAAATTGCGATTGCGGTGGCCCCATTGGGTGGCGTTGTAGGTCAGCACCGAACTGGGTATCAGCATCCCGGTCATGGCCAGCGTGATGCCCAGCAAGCCGTACAGAACGCCGCCGGCGTTCATGCCGACATTCCAGCCCATCAGCGCGATAAACAAGACGTTCGGCCCGGGCGCGGCCTGCGCAATGGCCACCGATGCATTGAACTGGGCGTCGGTCAGCCAGAGGTTTTGGTCGACCAAAAAGCGGTGCATGTCCGGGATCATGGCAATCGCGCCGCCTATGGCCATCAGCGACAGCGAGAGATAGTGCAGAAAAAACTGAGTCCACTCAGTCACACCCATGTTCAGCGTCTCGCTCATGGCTTCAGTCTTTTGTAGGCGAGGGTACAAGCCACGCCGCCAAGCCCAAACAGCACGTAAGCCAGCGGTAGCCGAAGCACGACAATGCCGGTCAAGCAAGCCAGGCCCAATACCGCGCACCAGCGCCAGCCCATGATGTTGGTTGTCAATGCGCTGATCAGCTTGATGCCAGTGGCCAAGATCAGGCCCGCAGCCACTGCGCCCATGCCGCGCAGTGCGCCAGCGACGCCGGGGTGGTCGGCAAACTGCGTATACACAACTGCGAGTGCCAGCACCAGCACCAGCGGCACCAGGAGCATACCGGCCAGTCCCACCAGCGCGCCTTTGAGGCCGAAGTAGCGTCCGCCGATGATCAAGGCCAGATTGATCACGTTGGGGCCGGGCATGATCTGCGCCACCGACCAGTCTTCAATGAACTCATCGCGCGTCATCCAGCGTTTTTTCTCGACCAACTCTCTTTGCACCACGGCCAGCACGCCGCCAAAACCTTGCAGGGCCAGCAGCGTGAAGGAGACAAACAGGTCGGTCAGGGACTCGGGGCGTGGACGATCTTCGGGGGGTAAAACAGGCATCCCCGCATTATGACTTTTACCCAAGTCACCCAACGGTCAGACCGTCATGCCGCCTGACACGTCGATGACTGCGCCATTGATGTAGTTGGCCTCGTCGCTGGCCAAAAACGCATAGACATTGGCAATTTCTTCAGGCTTGCCCAAGCGCTTCAGCGGCACGCGCGCCTTCATCTCTATCAGCACGTTCTCACGGATGGTGTCCAGAATCGGCGTTGACCCGTACGCCTTTGGGTCCCAGTTCGCGGCTCCATGTTTTGGTGAATCCGATCACGCCAAACTTCGTTGCGGCGTATTTTGTAGGCTTGAGCCCACGCACAGGCGCGTTGTGGGCCTGCCACCAGCTTGCCTCAGCCGAGCGATGATTAAAGCTGTGATCCTTTCAACGCAACGCTCGATCAAAGTTAGGACGACAGAATGCAAATAACGGCGTGCCACGAATGCAAGGCATCTTCTACTTTGGTTGAACTCACTTCGCTTGCATGACATGAAGCGCCACGGCTGGAGTGCTTTGAACCTCAATCCGCATGTCGCTTGGACTGCGGGCAAAGACGGTCAGGTCGATTACCTCAGCGACCGTTGGCGCGAGTGGACGGGCAAACGCGGTTTGGGGGAGTCTTGGGCCGACTCGGTGCATCCGGATGACCTGCCGCAGGTGCTTGAGTCTTGGCGTCGCGCAGTTTTGACTGGCGAGCCGAACGATGTCGAACATCGGCTCTGCATGCGCAGTGGCAGCTACCGCTGGATGAGAAGCAGGGCCATGTCGCAACGCGACAGCGCAGGCGCCATCACCCGTTGGTACGGCGCGACTGAAGATATTGATGAGCGCAAACGCGCTGAAGATGCACTGCGCAGCAGCGAAGCCGCCTTGCTGGCCCTGACGCTGTCCTTGAACCAGCAGATCAAATGCCGCACCGACGAGCTCACCGAACTCAACCGGCACTTGCAGTCTGCACGAGAAGAAGAGCGCAACCGTCTGGCCGGTACCCTGCATGACGACCTCGGCGCCTTGTTCACCGCCGCCAAGTTTGACGTGGCACGGCTGAAGTCGGCTTTGGCGCCGCTGTCGCCTGAGGTGTCCGCCCGCATTGGTCACTTTTCAGACTTGCTGGACAAGAGCATTGACAGCAAGCGCCACATGATTGAAGACTTGCGGCCTTCCGCATTGAGCTCGCTCGGGCTGGTGCCCGCCTTGACGATCTTGATCAACGACTTCACCCGCAGCCATGGCATCCAAGTGCAGGCAGAGCTAGAAGACCCTTCAGAGCTGCCGATCAAGCCCGCTGTTCAACTCACGATTTACAGGCTGGCGCAAGAAGCCCTTGAGAATGTTGCAGCCTACGCTCAGGCTGGCAACGTGCGCGTGCGCTTGTCCTGTGAAGGCCACGGCCAAGTGCAAATCAGCGTGAAAGACGATGGCATCGGCTTCGACGCTTCTTCTGAGCGCATTGCCATGCTGGGTTTGCTAGGCATGCATTACCGCGTCGAAGCCGAAGGTGGTTGCTTCGAGGTGAAGTCCAGTCATCAATGTGGCACTACTTTGAGCGCGTGCTTCCCCGTGGATGAGCTGTCAGCCACGCTGGCCTTGAACTAGGATAAACCACAGGAGATTCATGATGACTAATATTCAATTTCGCAGCCTCGGTTTGACGGTGCTGGCGTCTGCACTGCTGGCCGGTTGCGGTGCCCTGTTGCCGGCCAATGACAAAAGCCATCTGGTCACTTTCACGACGCAGATGCGCGGCGGCAACGAGGTGCCGCCAGTGGCGACCAGCGCCAGCGGACAGGTCGACGCCATGCTCAACACAGACACCAACTTGCTGCGCTGGCGGCTGACTTACACCAACTTGAGCGGCCCACCCAGGGCCGGACACTTCCATGGGCCCGTCGCCATCGGCGCGAACGCCGGCGTGGTCTTGCCGTTTTCGGGCCTGATGGGCAGCCCGCTGGAAGGCTCAGCCACACTCACCGCCGCACAGGTCTCAGATCTGATGGCCGGTCGCTGGTACGCCAATATCCACACGGTTGCCAACCCCGGCGGCGAAATTCGTGGGCAAATGACTTTGCGGCGTTAAACCAAGGCTTTGGCCGGTACTTGCCCGACCCAATAAAGGGCCATTTGTCCCGATTCGTGTTTTTGGGTCAGAAACCTTACAATGCCGGGTTACCCCAAAGCCCTATGAACGCTCCCATCGACGTCTCCTTTTTCGCGCGCGCCGCCAAGCCACTGACCAGTTACCGCAAGTACTGGGCGGCCCGTTTTGGCACGGCCAAGTTTTTGCCAACCAGCCGCGAGGAAATGCAGGCGCTGGGATGGGACAGTTGCGACATCATCATCGTGACAGGCGACGCTTACGTCGACCACCCTAGTTTTGGCATGGCCGTCATTGGCCGCATGCTCGAAGCGCAGGGCTTTCGGGTCGGCATCATCGCCCAACCCGACTGGCAAACCGCTGAGCCCTACAAACTACTGGGCAAGCCGAATCTGTTCTTCGGCGTCACGGCCGGCAACATGGATTCCATGATCAACCGCTACACGGCGGACCGCAAAATCCGCAGCGACGACGCCTACACCCCCGGCGACATCGGCGGCAAACGGCCTGACCGCGCCGCACTGGTGTATTCCCAGCGCTGCCGCGAAGCCTACAAAGAAGTACCGATTGTGTTGGGTGGCATTGAAGGCTCGCTCCGTCGCATCGCGCATTACGACTATTGGTCTGACAAAGTGCGGCGCAGCGTGGTGGTCGACGCCAAATGCGACCTGCTGCTGTACGGCAATGCCGAGCGCGCGATTGTCGAAATCGCTCATCGCTTGGCTGCCAAAGAGCCTATCGCCAACATCACCGACATTCGCGGCACCGCCTTCATTCGCCGCCAAGGTGACGAGACCGCACAAGGCTGGTTCGAGATTGACTCCACCAATGTCGACGCGCCAGGCCGGGTCGAAGCCCACGTCAATCCGTACCTGATGATTTCGGAGCAGGCCAAAGAGCAGGGCGCCACCTGCGCCCGTGAAGACGAAGCCGCCGACGTTGCCGTCAAGGCTGAAGCGGCGGGCTCGCCGGTGCTCAAGGTCAAAACCCCGCCACTGGCCAACCCGGCCATCAAGCCGCTCACCTTTGTGCAGAACCCGAGCTTGCCGTCGATGCAGGGCAAGATCAAAGTGCCGCCGCGTGACCGTTCGGTGATTCGGCTGCCGTCTTACGAGAAAGTTCGCAGCGACGCCGTGCTATACGCCCACGCCAACCGCGTGTTGCATCTTGAGACCAACCCAGGTAATGCGCGCGCCTTGGTGCAGGCCCACGGTGAAGGTGTGACCGCCCGCGACGTCTGGATCAACCCGCCGCCGATCCCGCTGACCACCGTCGAGATGGACTACGTCTTCGACTTGCCGTATGCGCGTTCGCCGCACCCTATCTACGCCGACGAGAACGACAGCCACGACCACGCCACCAAAATACCAGCCTGGGAAATGATTCGCTTCAGCGTGAACATCATGCGCGGCTGCTTTGGTGGGTGCACTTTTTGCTCCATCACCGAGCACGAAGGCCGCATCATCCAGAGCCGTTCCGAGGACTCCGTGATCCGCGAGATTGAAGCCATTCGAGACACCGTCAAAGGCTTCACCGGCGCTATTTCAGACCTCGGCGGCCCGACCGCCAACATGTACCGCATCGGTTGCAAGTCACCCGAGATTGAAGCCGCTTGCCGCAAACCGTCTTGTGTTTACCCCGGCATTTGCTCGAATCTCAACACCGACCACGCACCCTTGATCAAGATGTACCGCCGGGCGCGCTCGCTCAAGGGCATCAAGAAAATTCTCATCAGCTCTGGTCTGCGCTATGACTTGGCGGTGCAAAGCCCCGAGTACGTCAAAGAGCTGGTGACGCACCACGTCGGTGGCTACCTGAAGATCGCACCCGAGCACACCGAGCAGGGCCCGCTGACCAAGATGATGAAACCCGGCATCGGCAGCTACGACAAGTTCAAGCAGATGTTCGAGAAGTACTCGCTCGAAGCCGGTAAAAAGCAGTTTTTGATTCCTTACTTCATCGCCGCCCATCCGGGCACCAGCGACGAAGACATGATGAACCTCGCCATCTGGCTCAAAAAAAGCGGCTTCAGGGCTGACCAAGTTCAGACCTTCTACCCGTCACCCATGGCGACGGCGACGGCCATGTACCACACCAACCGCAATCCGCTGCGCAAGATCACGCGCGACAGCGAGACCGTGGACATCGTGCGCGGCGACAAACGCCGCCGCCTGCACAAAGCTTTCTTGCGCTACCACGACGCCAACAACTGGCCGCTGCTGCGCGAAGCCCTCAAGACCATGGGTCGGTCTGACTTGATCGGCAACGGCAAGCACCATTTGATCCCCACCTACCAGCCGCTGACCGATGGCGGCTACACCAGCGCACGCAAGAAAAACTCGACCACCGTCGCGTTGAAGTCTGCCGCGCCGGTCAAAGGCCGCATCCTGACCCAGCACACCGGCTTGCCGCCGCGTGACAATGGTTCCGCCAAGCCTCTCCGTAAACCGCGCTGATCCGCATCCATCCCCGCAAACCAGCCGGTTTGCGCCACCAACATTGCGATTTATGAACATCACTGTCAGTGAAGAGCTGCGCGCGTATATTGATCCGTTGACCCCTCACGAACATGCGGCACTGGAACGCAGCTTGTTGGCCGAAGGCTGCCGCGACGCCTTGGTGCTCTGGGGCGACGTGCTGGTTGACGGCCACAACCGTTACGGTATTTGCAGCCAGCACGGTATTGCCTTCAACACCGTCCAAAACACCCAGTTCAAGTCCATGGACGACGTCCACCTGTGGATGATTGACCAGCACTTGGGCCGGCGCAGTCTGTCTGACTTTCAACGCGGCGTGCTGGCGTTGCGCAGGAAAGACATCTTGTCGGCCAGCGTGCCGGCAGAGGCTGATTCAGCAGCGCCTGAGTCACCAACCGCTGCGCCTGCCGCCAACCATGTTGCAAACACGGTTGACGTTCTGACCACCAGCGATGCCACAGCCAAAGCCGCCCGCCTCAGCAGCAGCGCCCTGAGTCACATTAAAAAAATTCAAGAGTCAGCCGCACCAGAGTTGGTGGCGGCCGTCAAGTCGGGTTCCATTTCAATCACCGCCGCCGCCAACGTGGCGTCGTTGCCCGTTGCGGAGCAGGTCGCTGCGGCGGCAGGCGGTAAAAAAGAGCTACAGCAAGCCGCCCGCCAAGTCCGCGAAAGCCGGGCCGTAGAGCGCAGCGAACCCGATTCGCCCGCGGGGGTGATTGCGCGTTTGAAGCAAACCATCAGCATGCTCAGTGCAGAAAATGCGTTGTTGAAAACCCAGCTGGCTGAGCTGACCGCCGCTACTTAACGGGTTAAAGGGTTAATCGGCCAGGCCTTTTCAGGCCATCGTGTGCAGCGGAATGTCCCTCAAAGTCGCCAGCACATCAAGCTGCTGACGCGTCTGTTTCTTCAAAAACCGGGCAATGCCGTCTCGCGTGGTCTTGGTTTGCAGACTCGCCACGTCTGACGCTGGCAAGCCCGCCGCCGCGCACAGCGCAGCGGCAAAATGCGGCTCCAGCGCTGCCACCGCCACACGGCCATCCTTGCACGCATATACGCGGTAACCGGCATGTGCGCCGCCGACAAAACCGCTGGGCTGCGTCAGCCCCCAATGCCGGGGCAGCGCGAGGTAGTGCGCCGCACTAGACAGCGCGACTTCCAAGCGAATGCCTTTTCCGCTGTTGCGCTGCGACAGCACCGCCTGCAACACCGCTTCGCTGGCTGCTAACGAGCCGCCCATGTCGGCATATAGCGTGGCGGGTAACTCCAAGCCTGGCACCAAGCCGCTGTCCGCCAGGTAGGTCAAGTCGTGGCCGGGCTCTTCAGCGCGAGCCCCGGGGCTGCCGACGATGGCCACCTGCGACAGGGCAGGGTAGAGGCGGTGCAAGTTCTTCCAGCCCAAGCCGAGTTTCTCAATCGCAGACGGCCGGAAAGAGGTGATCAGCACATAGGTTTTGGCGAGCTCGCGGTGTAATTTTTTTTGCCCCGCCTCAGTCTTCAAATCCACCGTGATGACTTTGATGCCGCTCTGCAATTGCGCATAAGCGGGCGGGCTGTAACGCTGCATCGGGTCGCCACTGGGTGGCTCCAACTTGACGCAGCGCGCGCCCATTTGCTGGCAGCGCATCAAGGCTGCGGGGCCGGGCAAATTCAAAGCGAGGCTGAGCAGGCGAACGCCCTTCAGGACTTGTGGGATTTTCAGGGCAGGGTCTTGGGTTTTTGCTTGGAGTTTGGCTTGTGTCATAACCAGCAATCTACAGCAAGCCGCAGGCTCATCACTGTTCCCCAAAACTCAGCGGCAACCCCACGTAATTTTCAGCCACCGACAAGGCGCCGGCTTCGGAGTGCACGATGTAGTCGAGTTCGGCTTCTTGCAGCTTTTGGCCGATCTCGCCGTTCTCTGGAAAGCGATGCATCAAGCTGGTGAACCACCACGAAAAACGCTCTGCACGCCAAACCCGTCGCAGGCAGCGCTCTGAATAACGGTCGATGCCGGCTTGACTTTGCTCTTGGTAAAACTCGATCAAGGCGCTCGACAAATATTTCACATCAGTGGCCGCCAAGTTCAAGCCTTTGGCCCCCGTCGGCGGCACGATGTGCGCAGCGTCGCCGGCCAAAAACATGCGGCCAAAGCGCATTGGCTCGGTCACAAAACTGCGCAAGGGCGCAATGCTTTTTTCAATCGATGGGCCTGTCACCAATTGCGCGCGCGCCTGCGGGTCAAGCCGCAGTCGCAGTTCGTCCCAAAAGGCTTCGTCAGACCAGTCTTCAACCTTGTCGGTCAGCGGCACTTGCAGGTAATAACGGCTGCGCGTGTGGCTGCGCTGTGAGCACAGCGCAAAGCCGCGCGGGCTGTTCACGTAAATGAGCTCCTCGTGCACCGGCGGCGTATCGGCCAGCACACCCAACCAGCCAAAGGGATAAACCTTTTCATACTCGCGGATGGCACTGCGCGGCGCGCTGGCCCGGCAAACGCCATGAAAGCCGTCACAACCGGCGATGAAGTCGCAGGCGATCTCGTGTTGCTCCAGTCCGTTGGTGCCCATTTTTTCAAAACGTACGCAGGGCTTGTCGGTGTCAAAGTCATGCACGCTGACGTTGCTGGCGTTGTAAATGGTGCTGAGCCCAGCCTCTTGGCGAGCGTCCATCAGGTCGCGTGTGACTTCCGTCTGCCCATAGACCATGACGTTCTTGCCGCCCGTCAGCCGGTTCATGTCAATCCGGTGGCGCTGGCCCTTGAACAACATGTCAAAGCCGCCATGCAGCAAACCTTCAGCGTGCATGCGCTGGCCAACACCGGCTTCGTCCAACAAGTCCATGCTGACCTGCTCCAGCACACCGGCACGAATCCGGCTCTGCACATGTTCGGCGCTTTGGCGCTCGATGATCACGGCGTCGATGCCGGCCTTGTACAGCAATTGCCCCAGCAAATGCCCGGCCGGTCCGCCACCAATGATCGCTACTTGTACCCGATGTGTTTGCATGTGTGTCTCCAAAGTCAGCTGTGAGCGTAAATCCCAGGCGCTCAACCGGCCAGCCGCAACAGCTGACTTTGTGCGTTAAACAGATTAACTGTGCGATCATCGCGCAATGGCTGAACCCCGAAAAACACCTACTAGAAGCCCATTGCCGGGTACTTTCCCCATTGCCAAGGCCGACTTGATTGAAGGCATGGCCAAAGGCATGGCCGTGCTGGAAGCGTTTGACCCGCAGCGGCAGCGCCTCAACGCCACGTTGGCGGCAGAGCGTGCTGGCATCACCCGCGCGGCGGCGCGGCGTCATCTGCTGACGCTGACGCATCTGGGTTATCTTGAAACCGACGGCCGCTATTTCTGGCTGGCCGCCAAAGTGCTGCGCTTTTCAGGCAGCTACCTCGCCACGGCGCGCTTGCCGCGTGCCGTGCAGCCGACCTTGAACCGCTTGGCCGCGCAGTCGCAAGCCTCGTTTTCTGTCGCGGTGCTGGACGGCGACGAAGTCGTCATCATCGGCCGCAGCGGCATGGAGTGGAAAAGCACTGAGACAAAGACTGTGCATGCGCGGGTGCTGGCTTATGGCTTGCACTTAGGCGCACGTTTGCCGGCGCATGCGACCTCCACTGGCCGCGTGTTGCTGGCGGCCAAAGCGCGGAGCGACTTCAACGCCTGGCTGAAACCGCGTCTGGCCACCGGCTTGGCGCGGCTGACTGTGCACACCACGACAGACGCGCGCGCACTCAGAGCGCTGGTCGAGAAAGCCCGTGCAGACGACTACTGCCAAGCCAGTGAAGAGCACGAACTCGGCGTGCATGCACTGGCTGTGCCGCTGCGCGACATGCAAGGCCATACAGTCGCCGCCATCAACGTGGTGAGTTCATCGCTGGTGGGGGCTGGGCGCTTGAGCATGTTGCCGTTACTGCTCGACGCCGCGCGGGAACTGCGGCCCTTGCTTTAGGGTTGTTGCGCCAACCACTGCCGACACCAACGCACCGCTTCGGCTTCTGTATCGATTCCGCTGCTGGCGTCTAAGCAGCAGAGCTCACCAATGCGTTGAGCGCCTAGGTCTAGCAGGCGGGCGTCAAATTTTTTGCCGCCGCCACAAAATGTGTCCGGGTAACACTGGTCGCCCAAGGCGATGACGCCGTAGCGCACATGGCCTAGGTAGCGTGGTTCTAGGTCGAGCGAGTCGTACAAGTCGCTGGCGTTGTCGGGCACGTCACCCGAACCGTGGGTGGCGCAGCAGATGAGGTACAGCAGGTCTTCTTCTGCTTCTCCTTGAGCGTCGAACACCGCCACGCTGAGCCCGTCCATCGATTGAACTTCAATGCTTGCGGCCAAGTCAGTGCAATCCATCTGGATGGATTGGGCGACGCTCTCGGCGGTGCCGGTCATGGTGCCGACCAGAATTTTCAATTTCATCTGTGCTGTGTCCCAAGATTCAAAAATAGACCCTCTTGACTTTACCTGTTTCCACTTTTGCACATCAATCGTATACCGCACGCGCGCAGTGGGAATGCTGCCCTTTGCTATATTGAATGAATCCGATTGACTGACACAAGGTGCCCATGCAACGACGTGATTTTCTGCAAGCTTCGGCCGCCTTGACTGCCGCTGGTTTTCCGACAACCTCTTTATTGGCTGCCGCTGCAGCGACCAGCCCGCTTAAATTTCTGGGTCAACCTCAGGCTTTTGACTTTGCCAGCCTCAAGGGCTCTGCCCGGGCGCTGGCCTCCAAACCCTACCAAGCGCCAGTGAGCAAGCTGCCAGCGGCCGTGAGCCAGCTGGACTGGGACCAGTACCAAGCGATCAATTACCGTTCGGACCACGCCTTGTGGGCGGACGAGGCCTTGCGCTTTCAGGCCAAGTTTTTTCACCTGGGTTTGTTCTTCAAGTCGCCAGTCAAGATATTTGAGTTGAAAAATCGCCAGGCGCAGGAACTGGCCTATGACCCCGCGATGTTCGACTACGGCAAAAGCGGCTTGCAGGGCGTGCCCCTGCCCAGCGACCTGGGGTTTGCCGGATTCCGGGTCAATTTTCATACCGATTTGAGCCGCGATGTGGCGGCATTTTTAGGCGCCAGTTACTTCCGTGCAGTTGGTTCTGACTGGCAATATGGTTTGTCGGCGCGCGGTCTGGCTATCGACTGCGGCATGGAGCGTCCTGAGGAGTTTCCCAACTTTGTCAGTTTCTGGATAGAGCGACCGGCCAAAGACAGCAGCAAGCTGGTGGTCTACGCCTTGCTTGACTCGCCCAGTGTGGCCGGCGCTTACCGCTTTGAAATTCAACCCGCTGCCACCCTGGTGATGGACGTGGAGGTGGCGCTGTACCCGCGCAAGACGATTGAGCGGATGGGTATTGCGCCGCTGACCAGCATGTTTCAGTATGGCGAGAACGACCGCCGGATGCCGGCTGCCAACGACTGGCGCCCCGAGATTCATGACTCCGACGGCCTGTCGATGTTGCTGGGCAACGGCGAATGGATCTGGCGTCCGCTGACCAATCCACAGCAACTGCGCTTCAATGCCTATGCGGATGAAAACCCGCGCGGTTTTGGCTTGCTGCAGCGCGACCGTAACTTTGACCATTACCAAGACGATGGCGTGTTTTATGAGCGACGCCCGAGCGCCTGGGTCGAGCCCAAGGCCGGCTGGGGCAAGGGCGCAATTCAGTTGGTGGAAATCCCGACGCTGGACGAGACCTTTGACAACATCGTTTGCTTCTGGAACCCGTTGAACAAGCCGCAGGCCGGGCAGGAGCATTTGTACAGCTACCGCCTGCACTGGGGCAGCAAGATGCCGCTGCTGCCGAACCAGGCCACGGTGGTGGCCACGCGCACCGGCGTTGGCGGTGTGGTGGGGCAAAAGCGCAGCTACTATTCCAAGCGTTTTGTGGTCGATTTCGCCGGTGGTGACTTGCAATTGCTGGGGCCGAACGCCAAGGTGTCGCCGGTCATCAACGCTTCCAGTGGCGAGGTCGAGGTGACTTCAGCGCGCCCGCTGGTGGCGGCGCAGGGTTATCGGGTCATGTTTGACCTGAAGCCGACGGCGGCCAGCGTGGCGCCGATTGATTTGCGGGTTTTCTTGACGGTGGATGGTCAACCCCTGAGCGAGACTTGGCTTTACCAGTGGACGCCACCGGCGGTGGCTGAGCGGGAGTTTTAAGGTCCATATTCTTCAGCGCAAGGGACGTAGCAGGGCCTGGATGCCCGCCGTTTGTGCTTGCCTTACGGCAATACCTGTGTGAAACTGCATGAAACGTCAGTAAATATTTTTACCATGCAAGCCGCCCTCACCCCCGATCAAATACGCTTTCAGAAGAGTTTTAATCTGAGCGCAGGCCAGGTTTTTCGCCGTAAAGACTTGGCCGACAAACACCCCAGTGTTGACCGGGAACTGGGGCGCTACGTGCGTTCGGGCTTGGTGTGTAAAGCCGCTCAAGGTCTTTACTACGTCCCCAAGACGACGCCTTTTGGCCAAGCGCCGCCAGACGATGAAGCGCTGGTGGCCAAGTTTTTGGACGACACACGCTTTCTGGTCTTCAACCCCAGCAGCTACAACGCCCTAGGGCTGGGTACCACCCAGCTTTACAACACCACCGTGGTCTATAACCACAAACGCCACGGCAAATTCATGTTGGCCGGGTTTGAGTTTGACTTCCGGGAAAAGCCGCACTTTCCCAGCGCAAGCCAGGTCACCCGCGAGTTTTTGTTGGTGGACATGCTCAACAACCTCGCCCACTTGGCTGAAGACACAGATACCGTGCTCAAAGCCGTGCAAGCCAAGCTGAGCAGCTTTGATGAAAAGCGCCTGCAACAAGCCGTCACCGACTATGCCTCGGCCCGCACCCGGCGCATCTTCAGTGAATGGGCCACCCATGGCTGAAGCTAAAAGGCCGGCTCGCACCAGCAAGACCGCCGTTTTTCTGCACGATCACCCCAATTTTTTGGACCTGCTTCGCCAAGTCGGCCAGGCGCGGGGCGTCAACCCCTACTTGGTTGAAAAAGACTACTGGCTCATGCACAGCTTGTGGTGCTTGCAGCAACAGGGCTGGTCATTCCAGCTCAAGGGCGGCACATCTTTGTCTAAGGGTTTCCAATTGATACAGCGCTTTTCTGAAGATATTGACCTGCGCATTGAGCCGCCGCCAAGCCACGACGTTAAAACAGGCAAAAACCAGGACAAGCCCGCGCAGCAAAGCTCTCGCCAAGCTTATTTCGACTGGTTGGCGCAAGAAATGGCGGCCAAGCAGATGCCCGGTATCGAGAGCATCGAACGTGACACCGAGTACGACGATTCCAAGTTCCGCAGTGCTGGCATCCGCTTGGCCTACCAGCCCAGAACCGAACACCTACAGGGCGTCAAAGAAGGCATCTTGTTGGAAGTAGGCTTTGACGACACCGCCCCCAACACCCCCTGCGATGTGTCGTCTTGGGCGTTGGACGCGGCGCTGAAAAGCACGGTTGCTGTTGTTGACAACCGCGCCACGGGCGTGCTGTGTTACAGCCCGGCCTGCACCTTTGTTGAAAAGCTGCAAACCGTCTCCACCAAGTTTCGCAACCAGCAAAGCTTGGCCCAGCAAAGTGGCAACGCTGCCAGCAGCTTCCCCAAGAACTTTTTGCGCCATTACTACGACCTGTATTGCCTGCTGGACAGCCCGGAAGTGCTGGCATTCATCGGCACACCGGCCTACCACGCCCGTAAACAAGTGCGCTTTCCTGTTGCCGACAACCAGCACATTGCCAGCAACGAGGCTTTTTTATTGAGCCAGCCCGAAGTTCGCGCCCTCTACATCGCCAAATACAAAGAAACCAGCGGTCTGTATTACGCAGGCCAAGTACCGTTCGACGACCTGTTGGCACGCGTTGCCCAGAACATGGGTCGGCTTTGATACTTTCAATGATTCAGTAGAACTTGGTCTGCCCGGAGGGGATCGAAGATCAAGCTGTAACCCGCATTAATGCTAGGTTCTTGACTTTCTGTTTTTAAAAGTACCGTTAAAAGTACCGTCAAAAATAAAAGTGTCCCCCTTTGTAGTGGTTTTGACACGGCTTGAGGCGATCTGTCACATTCGCCGGTCTGGGTGCTGCCGTGAAGCATGGGCGAAACCTACATTTCGTTGATCTCGATAGCACCAGCCAACAAAAAACCCAGCGGGGTAGGCTGGGTTCGGTGAGGCTCTTCAGCCTAAAAAACTAAAGCCTGCAATTTTGTAAATGATTTGGCATCGGTTGTGGCTAGCATTTTTCTACCGTCCTTGAATTGCGCAATGAACGTTACGTCTGTCCCTTTGCCACCCAGCAAAAGGCCCGCCAACAGTCCAACAGGCCCCAGCAAGGCTGCTCCAGCTACTCCCCATCCAATCGTCCCGCCTGTTCGCTTTACCGACTCCTCGGACGCCAAGGAAACGGACTCCAACAGTCCGGGAAGAACAAGCGTCTTCCCTTGACTAAAGCCATCTCCATTTGTCCAAGGAAAAGTTATGACGTTGAACGTTAGCGTTCCTTTGCCGTTGGTGAAATCACCCGCAAGAATCTGAATTTTTGCCATAGCAGCCTCTATTTGTGAATGCGGGTAGTCCGCCGTTAGCTCAAAAAGAGGTCTTGCTTTTCTCAAGCCCCGCGTCAATGAGCTTTTACCCCTCACGAATTAACAACTGTGCCATCGGCTTGTTGTTAATTGTTAAGTATGTCATAGTCGCCGAATTGAATAAAAAGGAACTAATGCAAGGACTTATCAAAATCGCGAGTGTTTTGGCGGTGTTCGTAGCCACCAGCGCTTTCGGCGTACCTGTCGGCGGTGCAAAGCTAGATGTTCTGAATCAGTTCAAAAGCAAATCTGAACCAACGGCAAAAGACGCTTTGTGGACTTCACCATCTATGTTCAAAGTGGGCGTTCTCGATAACGGGTCTGACCGCGACCTTTACGCCAAGTACGTCTGTGGCGTCATGGCCGATAACGGAGTCAAGGGGGTGTCTGTTCAGGTCATCGACATCGTGCAACTCGTCAGAAAAGACAAGTGGGTCAAGCTTGGTGAAAGCCGTTGTAAATAACACCTCATCAAAAAAGTGAAAAATGAAAAAGCTAGTCGTCATCATTGCAGTCTTATTTTTATCCGCCTGTGCCGGTAGTGGTTCTATAAAGTGGAATGAGGCAAGAAAGATAAAAGTAGGAATGACCGAAAAGGAAGTTAAAGAGGTAATGGGAAGCCCGTATCAAGCCCAAGTCCTTGGCAACGATGGAACTTATCGATGGGTGTGGGTTGATGTCAATCTAATGATGGGCACTCAAAAAATGTCTGCTGAGTTTAAAAATGGGGTTGTTGTCAGCGTTCCTTTTATCCCAGAATCGTTCGACAATTAAATTTTATCGCTGTTAAGGTTTTTATGACTAACGAAGAATTGACTCAGGAAGTGGCGGAATTGAAAGAGGGCATGCTCTCTCTGTACGAGCTAACGGGGTCGCTCAGCAAGGCGTTAAGCGAAAACATGGCAAGTCTCGTTGCCGGTGGCGAAAGCTACGCGGGCACGTTGAAGGCGCGAGTCGCTGTGTCCGATGCCTTGGTGTGCGCTTTAGTGCAAAGCAAACTTATCAATCCACAACTTTTTGAGCTAGCCCTAAAGGGACAGATTGATTTTCACCGCGCTGATTTGTTCGATGGGGAGAAGCCCAATTTCGACACCAGCATCAGTAACACCAAAATGTGGATTGATGCTTTGAAATGAAGAAGCTCATCCTCGCCTGCGCACTGGCAACCAGCGCTATGTCAGCTTTTGCTGCGTGGACGAAGGTCTGGGAATCGAACACGTATACCTTTTACATAGACTACGAGACCATACGCAAGGATGGAGTCCTGCGTAAGGTTTGGGCAGTGCTAGAAAATAAACAACTGGCTACAAACGGTGTAATGTCTTCTCGCTCGAGGAACGAGTATGACTGCAAAGCAGAGCGCTGG